>DASQFM010000325.1:0-2975 GCA_035633135.1 Candidatus Eiseniibacteriota bacterium | reverse complement strand
AGGCTGCCCGCAGGCGGATCGCCGTGACGGTCGGCGATGGCCGGCTCCTGGCCGAGATCGTGGCCGGCGGTGCCGGGAGCGCGTCGATGGGGCTGCCCGCGCTCGACGTGCACCTCGAGGTCGAGACCGGGTTGGGCCGCGGCGGCTTCGAGGTCGCTGAGCTCGCGACGGCCGCCGCCCAGCTCAGTGCCACGCCGGGCTTGCGGCTCGCCGGCCTGTGGACGCATCTCCAGGCCGCCGAGGACGCTGCCCTCGCCGCGCTCCAGCTGCGGCGCTTCGACGCCGCGGCGGAGGCCCTCGACGCGGCCGGCATCCGCCTGCCGGTCCGGCACGCCGCCGCATCGGGTGGGCTGCTCCTGGGCAACGTTGCCAGCCTCGACGCCGTTCGGCCGGGCCTGACCATCTATGGCCTGCTGCCCGACGAGCTGGCCGGTCAGTCGCTCTCGCCGATCGCGGCTCGCCTCCGCCCGGCCCTGTCGCTGCTGGCCCGGCCGGTCCGTGTCGCCGACCTGCCGGTGGGTTGGGGTATCAGCTACGGGCCGTCGTTTCGGACCGCCCGGCCCAGCCGGATCGCGACGCTGCCGCTGGGCTACGGCGACGGCTGGCCGAGATCGCTCTCCAACCGCGCTGCCGCACTCGTCCGGGGTCAGCGGGTCCCGCTGGTCGGCAACGTGGCCATGGACGCGGTGATGGCCGACGTGACGGACGTGCCCGGCCCACCCGTCTCCACCGACGATGAGTTCGTGCTCATCGGCCGCCAGGCAGACGCGGCCATCCCGGTCGCCGAGCTCGCGGCGCTGCGGGGGACGAACTCCTGGGAGGTCGTCACCGTCATGGCTGCCCGCCTGCCCCGGGTGTACCATGCGCCGTCCGGACCGCAAGGCATTCGGACACTGGTGGCGGCGGAATCCGTGCCCCTGGAGGCATTGCCCATGCAGAGGCATCGATGAGCGGCGAGCTGCCGGGCCTCGGCGAGGATCAGCGCGACGAGCTGGTCGAAGAGGTCGCCCGCGAGATCCAGCTCCGCGGCCTGACTGCGCCGGCGGTCCACTTCCTGCATGCCTCTCGCCCGTATCGCCCCCTCGGCGCCAACGCGATGCTGTTCTTCGACCCCGTGCTGCGCGGCCTGTTCGGCGGCGAGATGGCCGGTGCCTCCGCCCTGCTGGCAGACGACGACGGGATAGAGCAGCTGATCGAGCGGCTTGAAGAGCTGTCCGAGGAGACGGCCTGGGACGCGTGACGCGCCCGTCTGCCGGCCCATCGGGGCGTTGCCGTCTCCGCTCCTCGCTCACGCACCTCGGGGTGCGCTCGCTCCGGTGCTCGACGGCGCCTTCCGCTGGACTCGGCGGACGGACGCTTCGGGTCCGTTGCGGCCGCTCGGCCGCGTTCCGATAGCATGACCCGGTGACGTCTGTTCCTCGCGCGGTCCTCGCCGTCGATGCCGGCGCTGCCACCACCGCAGCCGCCCTCCTTGGCCGACCCGCCGATCGCTGGCGGCTGATCGGCGCCCTCGCCGCACCGGCAAGCGGGGCGGCGGATGACGTCGCCGCCGTCCTGGCCGATCGGGTGATCGGTGTCGACCCGGGCCTCGCCGCGGCGATCGGACTGACCGTCGACGGCGTCCGCGACCTGCCACGCCTCGAGACCCGCAGCTTCCCGCCGTCGACGCTGGCCGTCCTCGGCGCATCCCGAAGGGCCGTCGGCCTCGTCGAGGCCATCGCGGCGCGCACCAGCTGGCGGGTTCGAAGCGCCTCGCCCGATAGCCACGACCCGCGCGAGATGACCGAGCTCGCCTTGCGCAGCGACGTGTCGGCGATCCTCATCGGCACCAGCGAGCCGCCCGGACCGGACGAGCGGGGCGCCCTGGACGACCTCGCTGCCCTGACGGCGACCGTCGCTCGCCGACGGCCCGAGCTCCGGGTGGTGCTGGCCGGGCCGATCGCCAGCCGGCCGGCCTGGACGGCGGCGATCGGCGACGCGCTCGGTCTGGGCCCCCAGCGGGTCTTCGAAGCACCGGCCCTGTCCGCCCGGGGTGAGACCGACGACGCGCTCCGCGAGATCCTCGAAGGCCTGCTGCCGCACGTCCTCGACACTCGGCACGCGGCCGTCAGGTCCCTGATCTCCCTCGCCGACGCCCTCGACCGGCGGATCGAGCTCCTCGACATCGGCTTCGATGGTGGTCTCCGGGCGATCGCGACTCCGGGCGTCGCCGACGATGGTCCCTCCGCGATCGTGGTCCGATCCTCGGCCGCGGCCCTCGTCCCGCCGGAGCCAGACGCGACCACGGTCGAGGAGGTGCTCTCCTGGACGACGGGCAGCCTCGATCGGCACCGAATGGGCGACCGCCTCCAGGACCTGCGATCGCAGCCATGGGGCGATCCCGCCGGTGACGGTGCGCGGGTCCGCCTGGCGGCCACGCGGGCCGCGCTGGCGCGCCTCGTCGCCGAGAGTCGCGACCTGAGCCGCCTCCCGGCGCCGGACATCACGATCGTGTCCGGAGGAGGGTTCGCCCTCGCTCCGCCCGCGGCGATCGCCCTCGCCGTGGCCGACGTCGTCCGCCGGACCGGTGCCACCCAGCTCGCCTTCGACCACGCTCGGCTGCTCGGACCGTTGGGGACCATCGAGGATCCGGATGAGCGCCGCGGCCTGGTGGCCGACCTGGCGGACGACCTGCTCGCCCCGATCGGCAGCCTGGTGGTCGTCGGCGGCCTGCCGGCGGCGCGCCGTGGCGCCGCGGCCGTCGGCTCCCTCGCGCTCGGCGGCGGCAACGGCGCGACGCGGCACGAGCTGTTCGCCGGTGACGTGCTGTTCGTCGACCTGGCGCCAGGGGACACGGCCCGGGCGAGCCTCGAGTTCAGCGACGCGGCCCGCGTCGGCCGGCGGGCGCATCGGATGTCGGTGCCGGTGACGGGCGGCCTCGCGGGCGTGCTGGTGGATCTGCGCGACGTGCCGTTGCGGCTGCCCGAACGGCGCGA
>DASQFM010000324.1:0-2507 GCA_035633135.1 Candidatus Eiseniibacteriota bacterium | reverse complement strand
GAACCATTCTTCGAGCCGGTGTCGGTGTCGGATGCCGGCCGATGCGGCGACATCTCGATCTCAACGTACGGCGCGGCGGCGGCGAAGTCCCAGAACGACAGTGCCCCGTGGCGGTGCAGGAGCATCGAGATCGCCCGCGTGTCGCTGATGATCCCGGTCACGTTCGAGGCCGCCGAGAAGCTGCCGATCATGAGCGGCCGGCCGGCATGCGCGATCAGCTCGGCCTCGAGTCGATCGAGGTCGATCCGGCCGTCGTGATCCTCCGGAATCGTCACGAGATCGACCACCGACTCCCGCCAGGGCAGCTCATTCGAGTGGTGCTCGTAGGGGCCGATGAAGACGACCGGCCGCTCGTCGACGGGGATCCCGGCGCGCAGGTCGTAGCGGTCGTCGAGATCGGCCGGCAGGCGGATGTTCAGGATGTCGACGAGCTTGTTGATCGCCGCGGTCGACCCGGAGCCACAGAAGATGACGACGTGTTCCGTGGCCGTACCGCCGACGGCCTCCCGGATGATGGCCCGGGCGTCCTCGCGGAACCGCGTTGTCTGGAGGCCGGTGCCCGATGACTCGGTGTGGGTGTTGCCGTAGAGCGGCAGCACCGCGTCACGGATGTAGTCCTCGACGAACGCCAGCGAGCGACCCGAAGCGGTGTAGTCGGCGTAGGTCACCCGGCGCAGCCCGAAGGGACCCATCACGGCCTCGTCGTCGCCGATGACGGCCGCGCGAATGGTTTCGATCAGGGCAGGATCGCCGCGCATGTCCGCCATCCTACGCGCGCCGCGCGAGCCGTTCGACCGGCAAGCCATTCGACCGGCCGGAGCATGCCGCCTCGCCTCCGGAAGACCTTAGCCCGGATCCACCGATGAGCCGAGGCCGAAGGAGCGCTGAAACGACGAATCAGGTGCCCATCTGAACTGGGAAGATGGCGTTGAAGAGACGACCCATCGACCCAACAGAGGAGCACCTGATTGATGCGATCATCGCACAGCCTCGACCGGCTCGAAACGGCCTTCGACGACGATCGCCTGGTGGCCGACGCGGGGCTCCTCCTGCCGGCCACCCTGGCCCACCATCTCGGCCTGCGGGAGCTCGTCGACGAGCACCTTGATCTGGGCAACAAGCCCGGCCGGGCGAACGCCGGCGACAAGCTCCTCACCCTCGTCCTCTCGGCCCTCGCTGGTGGCGACTGCATCGACGACGCAGACGCCCTGCGCGCCGGCGGCACCGAGCGGATCCTGGGCTTCAGTGTCAAGGCGGCCTCGACCCTGGGCACGTTCCTGCGGAGCTTCCGCTGGGGCCACGTCCGCCAGCTCGACCGGGTGTCCCGCGAGCTGCTCGGACGGGCCTGGGCAGCGGGCGCGGGTCCCGGCTCCGCCCCGCTGACGATCGATCTCGACTCGACGATCTGCGAGACGTACGGCCTCGCCAAGGACGGCGCCCGGCACCACACGTACACCCATGTCCGCGGCTATCACCCGCTGCTGGCGATCGCCGCCGGGACCGGTGACGTGCTCATGGCCCGCCTCCGCGAGGGCCGCGCCAACACCGCCCGCGGCGCCGGCCACTTCCTGCGCGAGACGATCGGCCGGATCCGCGCCGCGGGGGCCAGCGGCCAGCTGACGGTCCGCGCCGACAGCGGCTTCTACGCCCACGCCGTCGTCGCGGTCTGTCGGACGATGGGTGTCCGCTTTTCCATCACGATCCGTCAGAGCAGCGCCACCCGCCGTCTCATCGAGGCGATCCCCGACGACGCCTGGACCCCGATCCCGTACTGGCTCGATGGCGGTGCCGACGTGGCCGAGACCGAGTACACCCCGTTCAAGGATGAGCCGGACGCGACCCCGGTCCGGCTCATCGTCCGCCGGGTCCGCCCGACGCCGGGCTCCCAGCTCGCGCTCCTGGTCCTCTATGACTATCACGCCTTCGTCACCGACCGGGACGGCGAGATGCTCATCCTCGAGGCCGACCATCGCCGCCACGCCGAGATCGAGAACGCGATCCGGGACCTCAAGTACGGCATGGCCCTCAACCACCTGCCGTCCGGCAAGTTCGCCGCCAACGGGGCCTGGCTCGCGGTCCAGGTGCTGGCTCACAACCTTGCCCGCTGGACCGCGCGGATCGGTCTCGGTGCAGGGATCGTCACGACCAAGACGCTCCGCCGTCGGCTATTCAGCCTCCCGGGACGGCTCACCCGCTCGGCCCGCCGGGTCAGGCTCCATCTGCCGGCCCGCTGGCCGTGGGCGATCGGCTGGAGCACCGCGCTTGCCCGCCTTCGGGCGCTCCCGCTCCTCGCCTGACCATCGGCTGACCATCCTGCGGCTTCGGGGGCTGGCGGGAGCCTGCGAAGAAACCGGCTCCGGCCAACCCACGGCACCGCCGGGCACCTGATCTGGCCGCCAGCGGACCCTCGTTGACCCTTCCGAGCTCGCCCACGATCCGGATCGGGGCGATCACCTCCCCCGCGGGCGTCGCCAGGCCGTCAGACGACGACGTTCGGTGGATCCGGG
>DASQFM010000323.1:0-10219 GCA_035633135.1 Candidatus Eiseniibacteriota bacterium | reverse complement strand
GAAGCCGCCCATCGTGCGGAACAGCTCCTGGGCGTAGCCGAGCTGGTGCAGGTCGCGGACGTCCTGCTGAATCGCGTCATCGCGAGATCGACCCTGCATCGGACCCTCCTCCAACCCGCGGGGCTCGGATCGCTGCGGACGAGTCCCCGCGATACCCTCGCGCCGACGAGGCTTACGGGTCGGGCGCGACGGTCCCTCCAGACCTTCCGCGACTATACCCGGCTAGGCACGCCCGGTAAGGCCCGAAAAGCAGGGGCCAACGCAGCGCTCAGCGGCTCCGCAGACCGTTGATCAGCGCCTGCAGCTCGGGCCCGCTGATCCCGAACTGGCGAAGGGCGAAGCGCGTCATCTCGAGCCCCAGCTCCACCTCTCCGACGACCACGTCCGTTGCGCCGATCTCCCGCAGCACCGACCGCTCCGTCGTGCTGTGCGTCCGGGCGACGATCGGCATCCGCGGGTGGCCTCGCCGGACGTGATCGACGACCAGTCGCACGGCCAGGGGATCGGGCAGGGCGACCACGACCACGACCGCGCGACTCAGCGGGGCACGCTCGAGCACGGCCGGGTTCTCGGCAGTGCCCCTGATGGCGGCGATGCCGCGCGCCCGTGCCTCGCGGACCGCGCGGGCGTTCTGCTCGATGATCACGAAGCTGAACCCCCGTCGCTCGAGGGCGGCTGCGACGAGCTGCCCGACCCGGCCGTAGCCGCAGATCACCGCGATCCGGCGGCGATCGTCGGGCAGGACCGCTGGGTCGGCCGGCGGCGTGGACCGCGCGTCGATCCGCTCGATGAGCGGCCGTCCCGAGGCGAACGCCGCCGGCGCCACGACGATGCTCACGGCTGCGGCGGTGAGCATCAGGCCGAACTCCGACTCGTTGAGGATTCCGAGCGTGCTGCCGATCCGCCCGAGCACGAATGAGAACTCGGCCGACTGGGCGAGGGGGATCGCGGCAAGACCGGTCGTCCTCGCCGGATACCGGAAGGCCGCCCCGATGATCCCGACGAGCACCGCCTTGACCGGCACGATGAGGGCGAGGACCAGGACCACCAGCGGGAGGCTGCCGGCAATGAGCCCGGGGTCGACGAGCATCCCGACCGAGACGAAGAACAGGCCGGCGAACACGTCGCGGAACGGAATGATCTCGCCCATCACCTGGTGCGACAGGTCCGATTCCTCGACCAGGATCCCGGCCAGAAACGCCCCCAGCGCGAGCGAGATCCCGAAGACCGTGCCGAGAGCCGCCGTCCCGAGGGCAATCCCGACAACCCCGAGGATGAACAGCTCCCGCCGGCGGTAGGAGGCAAGCAGCTCGAATACCCGCGGGATGACGCGCCGTCCGATCGGGATCACGAGGACGAGGAACCCGGCCGCCTGGCCCAGCGCCAGGATCGTCGCCCCGGCATCGCCGCCTGCGCCGATCGACGTCAGCAGGACGATCAGGACGATGGTCAGCAGGTCCTGGACGGCCAGCCAGCCCAGCGCAACATGCGCGTGCTCCGTCTCGGTTTCGCCCCGCTCCGTCAGGATCCGGGCCGCGACCGCGGTCGAGCTGATCGACACGAAGCAGCCGAGGAACAGTGAAGCCAGGCTCGACCACCCGATCGCGAGGCCGACCGCGTAGCCGATGCCGATCATGGCGAGGACCTGCATCGTCCCGCCGACGGCGACGAGCGTCCCCACTCGTCGCAGCTCGGTGACGGACACCTGGGTCCCGATCGAGAACATCAGGAACACCACGCCGATGTCGGCCAGCGCGTGCACTGCCTGGAGATCGCCGACGAAGCCGGGCGTGGACGGACCGATGACGACGCCGGCGACGATGAACCCGACGACCGGGGACTGGCCCATCCGCACCGCGATGACGCCGCCGACCGTCGCGGCCAGCAGGCTGGTGGTCAGCGCAATGAGCAGCTGGCCACTTTCCATGTCGCCGCCCTCCAGGTGGCGGTCTAGAACAGCATCGTCGTGCCGGTCGGGAACTCGAACACGAAGGTCGCCGGCGCCAGCGCCGCGTCGGGCTCGAGGTGGATCGCCTCGGCGATCCGCGTCACCTCGCCGCGGACGGACTCGACGACCCGGCTGATCAGGCCATCGAGGCGGTCGACGGCGACCTGGACGTGATAGTCCTGTCGGTCGGCCTCGACCTCCACCGCCCGGGGGTGGTCGCATTCCAGGACGATCGCCTCTCGGCCGGCAACCCGGTCGCTGCCGGAGATCCAGCACCGGCCGGTGGCGAGCGTGTTCTGGCAATAGCCGGCGGGATGGACGAACAGCTCGGCCAGCGTCTCGAGCGGGAGGGCCGTGAGGGGCTCGTAGACTTTGGCGAAGCCGGGAAGGCCCCGCGACTCGAGGCCGCGCGGCCGGGGGCGCATGGGCCGCGCTGTGCCGAGGCGGTGGACGGTCGAGTAGGTCCTGACCGTGATGCCGTCGGAGATCCAGATCTCGCTGCTCGCCACGGCGCCCTGGCCGGGCTCCGTGGTGACCACCCGGGCGTGCCCGGGATGGCGGATCGAGACGTCCATCTGGACCAGCTGCTCGCCCCGTGCCCCGAACGTCCGCTCCTCGATTCGCAGCCGGAGGGTCTCGAACCGCAGCTCCGCGTCGCGCATGAAGGTGAAGAGCGTCTCGAGCGAGGGTGTGCCGGGCGCGAGCGCGACGATCTCGGGCTCCCGCCGCTCGGTTGTCGCCGGAAGGGCTGCCGCGCGATCCCACGGTCGGCTGATCATCGGCGCGATTGTATCGACGCAGGGTCTCTCCGATCGCGCGGCTATTCTCGCGTTGATGGAGATCGGATCCGACACGTTTCGGCAGGTGATGGGCCATTTCGCCACCGGGATCAGCGTCGTCACGACCTTCGATGGCGATCGGCCGGCCGGCATCACCGTGAATGCGCTGTCCTCGGTGTCGCTCGATCCGGCCCTCGTGATGGTCGCCCTCGATCGGCAGCGGTTCATCACGCCGATGGTCCGCGCCGCCGGCCGGTATGCGGTCAACATCCTGGGTGAAGGACGGCAGGCGCTCTCGGATTGCTTCGCCCACGCGCCCGTCAGCCCCGGCCGCGAGGAGTTCTGCGGGGCCTCCTGGGCGCCCGGCCCGACCGGCCTGCCCCTCATCGAGGGCTCCATCGCGACGCTCGAATGCACGGTCGTCGAGACGTTCTCGGCCGGCGATCACGACCTGTTCATCGGGCGGGTCGATTCGCTCCAGCAGGCCGAAGGTGAGACGGCGCCGCTGCTCTATTTCCGGCGGCACTATCTCCGGATCGAGCGCGGGGCCGAGATCCGCGTCGAGGGCAAGCCGGAGGGCTGAGGTGCAGGATTCGACGCCGGCCCTGCTCGAGCCCGGCGGCTGAGCGTGCCGACCGTTCGCGCCAATGGGCTCGACATCGCCTATGACGTCCACGGTGCGGGGCCGCCGCTCGTGCTCCTGCACGGCGCGACGTCGTCCGGACGCGAGGACTTCGCGGCCCAGATCCCCCTGCTCTCGAAGGCCTTCCTCGTTCACGTCCCGGACGCCCGGGGCCACGCCGGGACCCGCTGGGACACCGCCCAGGGTTTCCGCTATGACTGGCTGGTGGACGATCTCGAGGCCTTTGCCGATGCGCTGCGCCTGCAGACCTTCCACGTCCTCGGCTTCTCGATGGGCGCGATGACGGCCCTGCAGTTCGCGGTCCGCGCGCCGGATCGACTCCGAACCCTCGTCGTCGTCGGCATCACGACCCATCGCGAGCCCCGGGCGTCGGTCGCCCAGCGCCTCATGGACCCGGAGCGGGCGCTCCAGCGCGATCCACGCTGGGCGGCCGAGCTCGCGCGCCGCCACGACCCGGTCCAGGGCGAGGGTGGCTGGCAGCGACTGCTGCCGGCGATCGCCGCCGACATCGCCGTCCAACCGCTGCTGGGTCCCGCGGAGCTCCATTCGATCGACTGCCCGACGATGGTGGTCTGCGGCGACCACGATCCGTTCGTCCCGGTGGAGCACGCTGCCGGGATCGCTCGCCAGGTACCGGACGGACGCCTGTTCGTGGTCCCCGATTGTGGCCACGAGGTCATGGTCCGTCGGCCGGGGCTGTTCAACGAGGGGCTTGCCGGCTTCTACCGGTTCACCGAGGCCGTGGCCCGCGCTCGCGCCGAGGGCCGCCGGCCGCCGCCCGCGGTCGAGCGCGCGCCGACTGCCGAGGGCGAGCTGGGCCATCCGGAGCCGGAGGACGTTGCCGCACTCGGCCAGACTGCGGTGCGCTGGCTCAACACGGAGCTCCAGGAAGGAGATCAGCCATGACGACGTTGCTCGTGCTCTACCGCCGGCCGGATGGAGGCCCGGACGCCCTCGCAACGCTCGAGCGGCGGTACCGCGAGGAGCACCTCCCGCTCGTCGCCCAGACGCCCGGCCTGCGGGCGACGCGAATCTGGCGGGTGGCCGAGGCGCTCGGCGGCGAGACCGACCTCGTCCTCGCTGCCGCGATGGACTTCGACGACCGGGCAGCCCTTGACGAGGGACTGCGCTCCGATCCGATGCGCGCTGCGGGTCGCACCCTCCGCGAGATCGCCCCCGGCCTGGCGACATACCTGGTCGTCGAGGACGCCGCCGACCTGTTGTCGAGCTAGAGGCCTCGAGCTCGAGGGCTGTCGACGGGACGCACCACGCCCGACTGCTCGGCCGCCAACGGAAGTGGATACTGTCCGGGATGCCTGACGCGCCCCATCGCACAGACCTGCCGCAGGGGCTCCACGTTTCGCTGCCCGCCTCGGGCCCGGACGGTGAGCTGGCCGGCGTGGCGCTCCTCGTCCTCGATCGACCTGATGTCCTCAACGCCCTCGACTTCGCCCTGATCGCGGCGCTCACCGAGGCGCTGGAGGCCCTCGATTCGGATCCTGCCTGCCGGGTCATGGTCGTCACCGGCGCGGGCGACCGAGCCTTCGCGGCGGGTGCGGACATCAGGGAGCTCGCTCGCCAGACGCCGACCAGCCTGACCGTCGACGACCACTTCCACCGATGGGAGCGGATCAAGCGGATCCGAAAGCCGATCATCGCCGCGGTTCGCGGCTTCGCCCTCGGGGGTGGCTGTGAGCTCGCGATGGCCTGCGACCTGATCGTCGCCGGCGAGGATGCGCAGTTCGGGCAGCCGGAGATCAAGCTCGGGGTGATGCCCGGCGCCGGGGGAACGCAGCGCCTGACGCGAGCCATCGGCAAGGCCAAGGCGATGGAGCTGGTGCTGACCGGCGTCACGATCGGGGCCCGCGAGGCCGAGACCCACGGGCTGGTGAGCCGCGTCGTGCCGTCCGAGGCGACCGTACCGGCCGCATTGGAGCTGGCCGCCCGGATCGCGGCGATGGCGCCGATCGCGGTGATCGCCGCCAAGGCCGCGGTCAACCGGGCCGAGGAGCTGCCGCTCGAGGCGGGCCTCGAGTTCGAGCGGCGCAACTTCTACCTGCTCTTCGCCACCGAGGACCAGCGCGAAGGCATGGCGGCCTTCAGCGATAAGCGACCGCCGGTCTGGAAGGGACGCTGATGGCCTGGGATTCCGACATCGGCGACGCCCCTCCGCCCTTGTGGCGGGACACAGCGCCCGACCTTCTCGCGCCGATCGACGAGGAGGCGCCGGTCAGCGGCCACCGTCCGCCCGCCGAGGCCGGGACGCCGATCAGCGCGTCCGCGGGGCACGACTGGACGGCCGCGGCCGGCTCGGTGTTGCCGGTGCTGCGGCCGCCGGACAGCGCCGGAACCCAGCTCGGCGGGCTCGATGCAGTCCACCTGCGCGCGGCAGGGATGCGTACCCACGCCCTGCCGGTGATCGACCGCGGGCCGGCAGGCCTGGCAATCGCCTACGTTCTCCGTGCCGCGAGCTTCGACGTGCTGGTGAACGCGGACCACCTGCTCGGTTGGGCCATCGAACCCGGCCAGCTGCGCGACGCGGCCCTCCGGAACCTGGCCGAGTGGTCCGCGACGGCTCCCTGGACGGACGAGCTCTCGGGTTCGCGACGCCTGCTGTCGTCGGCTACGGGTGATGGCGGAGATGCGGCTCGGATCCTGCTGGCGAACGTCCGCCGCTACCTGGCGGAGGAGCTCGGTTCCGGGTCGCGCGTGCTGGTGGGACTCCCCGACCGGCACATGCTCGTCGCCGGCGCCTGCCGGACCGACGACCGGGATTTCGCGGCATTGTTCGCCGACTTCATCGTCGAGCAGTCCGGCGGCGCCGACGAGCCGATCGACCGTCGCGTCTTCGAGCTCGTCGCCGGCGAGCTCCAGCCGTTCGTCGCCTGAGCCGGGCCGTGGTCGCCGCCAACGCCAGCCCGACCGTCCGGCTGGACGTGGCCGACGCCATCGCCACCATCACCCTGGATCGGCCGGATGCCCTCAACGCGCTGACCGTCCCGATGAAGCGGGAGCTCCTCGCAGCCCTCCGCGCGGTGGCCCGCGACCCTGGCGCCCGGGTCGTCGTCCTCAGCGGCGCCGGTCGCGCGTTCTGCGCCGGCCAGGACCTGAAGGAGCGGCTGGAGCCTGATGCCGCGCCTCTCGGGGTTGAGGTCCGCGAGCGCTACAACCCGATCATCCAGGCGATGCGCGGGCTGCCGAAGCCGATCGTCGGCGCGATCAACGGCGTCGCCGCGGGTGCCGGGGCATCCCTCGCCCTCGCCTGCGACATCCGGATCGTCGCGGAGGGGGCGACGATCGCCCTGGCGTTCGGGCGAGTGGGCCTCGTTCCGGACAGTGGCGCGACCTGGTTGCTGCCCCGCCTCGTCGGCGCCGCAAAGGCTGCGGAAATCGCGCTCCTCGGCGAGGCGCTGCCGGCGAACGAGATCGTCCGTCTCGGGCTCGCCGTCAAGGCGGTGCCGGCCGCCGCCCTCGCCGATGAGGCTCGAGCGATCGCCGCGCGGCTTGCGGCGGGCGCGCCACGTGCCCTGGCCCTCACGAAGCAGGCCCTGAACTCGGCCTGGGACCGCGGGCTCGACGGCGCGCTCGAGTACGAAGCGTCGCTGCAGGACCTGGCCGGCCGCTCGGCCGACCACGCCGAAGGCCTCGCCGCCTTCATGGAGAAACGCCAGCCGCACTTCACGGGCGAGTAGGAGTCATCCTGAGGGCCGTTGACGCCGCTCGGACTCGCGAGTACCGTCGTCCTAACGATCGTTCGTTAGGTGGAGCGCAGATGGTCGAAGTCTCCCGTCGCCGCGCCATCGAGGACGTTGCCAGCGACCTCTTCCGGGCGCACGGCTACGCTGGCACGAGCGTCCGAGATATCGCCCGGGCCCTCCAGCTCCAGGGCGCCAGCCTGTACGCCCACGTTACCTCCAAGGAGGACGTGCTGTGGGCGATCGTGGATCGCGCGGCCACCCGTTTTGAGCTCGCGGCGGACGCTGCAGAGGCGAAGGCGGAGGCCAGCCGCCCGGGCGATGCCGTCGAGGCGCTCAGCGCGCTCATCCGCGCGCACATCGAGGTTCTGACCGCGGACGTCGGCGAGGCCAGCGTGTTCGTCCACGAGTGGCGAGCGCTCGGCCCTGAGCGACGGGCTGTGGTGCTGGCGCGCCGTGACGCCTACGAGGCCCGCTTCCGCCGCCGCATCGAGGACGGCATCGCCAGCGGCGCGTTCGCGATGACCGATCCGGCGATCGCCTCGACCGCCCTCCTCACGTTGCTCAACGGCCTCGCGACCTGGTACGACACCGACGGCCGCCTTTCCGCCGACCGGGTGGCCGACCATCTGGTGTCGCTGTCCATTCGCATGCTGTGCAACGAAGCCCACTGACACCCGGAGGCGTCCGATGACCGACCCGCTCGCCCTCGACCCCGTCCTGCCGGTCCTGGAGCGGAGTGATCGTCCGTGGAATGACGACCTGCCCCATGACGAGCGGTACGCCCATTTCGAGGCCCACGTGACCGACGGCGGCAAGATCGAGGCCACCGATTGGATGCCGGACGAGTACCGCACCGCCGTCCTGCGGTTCGTCGAGATGCACGCCAACAGCGAGCTGATGGGCGTCCTGCCGGAGCGCGAGTGGATCATGCGGGCGCCGACGCTGCGCCGGAAGCTCGCGCTCACCGCCAAGGTCCAGGACGAGGTCGGCCATGCCCAGCTCCTGTACCGGGTGGCCGAGGACCTCGGCAAGCCGCGCGAGGCGATGTTCGACGACCTGCTCGCGGGAAAGACGAAGTTCCACAACGTCTTCCACTACCCGACCCGGACGTGGGCCGATATCGGGATCATCGCCTGGCTCGTGGACGCCGCCGCGATCGTCGCCCAGCAGGCCCTCCGCGACAGCAGCTACGCGCCGTATGCCCGGACGATGCAGAAGATCTGCTGGGAGGAGTCGGTCCACATCATGCACGGCCGCGACGTCGTGGTGACGCTCATGAACGGCAGCCCCAACCAGCGGGCGATGGTCCAGGAAGCGCTCGATCGGTGGTGG
Source organism: Candidatus Eiseniibacteriota bacterium (assembly GCA_035633135.1). Taxonomy (GTDB): domain Bacteria; phylum Chloroflexota; class Limnocylindria; order Limnocylindrales; family CSP1-4; genus UBA5189. The sequence continues at coordinate 1,819 of DASQFM010000323.1, read as the reverse complement.
GGGCCGCTGATGCAGATGCACGGCCCGCGGGGCGATCGGGCCAGGGACCGGGACCTCCACTGGCGCATCAAGGCCAAGACGTCCGAGGAGCTCCGCCAGGAGTTCCTGACGATCTACGTGCCGCGCCTGCTCGAGCTCGGCCTGGTGATCCCCGATCCGGAGCTGCGATTCGACGACGCGGCAGGCCAATGGCGCTACACCGAGCCCGACTGGGACGAGTTGCGGACCGTCGTCACCAATCACGGCCCGAAGTCCCAGGAGCGCCTCGAGTTCCGGCGCGCAAACCGGGAAGCGACCCGCTGGGTCCGCGAGACGATATTTGCCGCGGCGCCGGTCGCTGCGGCCTGACCATGGCCACTCCGCGCGCCCGTCCGCCAACCGGTCACCACGATGCAACCACAGACATCATCGCCAGGACCGCGGCTCGCAGCGGCCACGCACCGGGTCTCGAGGCGTACGAGGTGTTTCGTCAGGAGAAAGAAGGAGGCCCGATGCGTCATGGCGGCAACGTCATGGCACCCGACCCGGAGCTTGCGATGCATTACGCCCGCGAGCTGTTTGGCCGGCGAGGCGAAAGCACCCGCCTGTGGATCGTCCGGCGCGGCGACATCCAGGTCCTCGAGGACCCGGACCTGCTCCAGCCACCGCTGGATCGATCGTTCAAGAAGCCGGGTGGTTACGTGATGCGCGACAAGCTAGCGGCAGCACGAGAACGGGCGGGTACGGCCAAGCCGGGCGCACGCGCCTCCGGCCACGACAGGACCGGCCGGCGCGGCCAGGACGAGCGCCACGGAGCCGAAGGCCACGGTACGGAGGCCCCCGGAACCGAGGCCCCCGGAGGCCACGAATGACCGAGCCCGGAACGCTCACGGCCCCGCGACTCGAGCCCACCGTGCGGGCGGCGCTCGGCGAACTCCTGCTCACCATGGCCGACGACGAGTTCGTCAGCGGCTTCACCGATTCCGAGTGGACGGGCATCGCGCCGCTGCTCGAGGAGGACGTCGCCATGAGCTCGATCTCCCAGGACGAGCTCGGGCACGCGCGAGCCCTGTACGAGCTGCTCGCGACGGTGCGCGACGACGGCCGTGACGCCGATGCCCTCGCCTACGATCGTGAGCCGGCGGAGTTTCGGCATTGCCGGTTGCTCGACCATGGCCGCGGCGACTGGGCCGATACGATCGCCCGCCGCTTCCTGTACGAGCTCGCCGACGAGGCGCGATTGGCCTCGGTCGGGGACGGCTACCCGCCGCTGTCGGATCTCGTCGGCAAGCTTCGCCGCGAGGAGCGCTACCACCGGCTCCACGCCGTCGCCTGGATCGAGCGGCTGGCCCGTGCCGAAGGCGTGGCACGCGAACACCTGGAGGGGGCGCTGGCGAGCCTGTTCCCGGACGCGGCAACGGTCTTCACGCCGCTGGCCGGCGAATCGGCGCTGCTCGAGGCAGGCATCCTGTCGCGCCCCCTGGCCGACGCCGAGGCGGCGTGGCGCCGCGATCTCGCGGGGGTCATGGTGCCGCTGGGGCTGAGCGTCCCCCCGGTCCTCCCACCCAGGCCCGACGGCCGGACCGAGCATTCGGAGGCATTCCGCTGGCTCTGGAACGAGTTCACATCGGTCCGGCGCTCGGACCCCGGGGCAACCTGGTGACCGTCCTCGCGCAGGTTCTGGACGAGCGGGAGATCCGGGCCTTGCTCGACACGGTGCCCGATCCGGAGATCCCCAATGTCTCGGTCACCGAGCTCGGCATGATCGGAGCGATCGAGATCGCAGCCGACGGGATCCGGGTGGAGCTGCTGCCGACGTTCGTCGGTTGCCCGGCAGTTG
>DASQFM010000322.1:0-2907 GCA_035633135.1 Candidatus Eiseniibacteriota bacterium | reverse complement strand
GGGCGGTGATCGTGGCCGAGCTGGATCGGCTCTCGGCGATGCCGCTGGCGGAGCTCATGGAAGCCCGCTATCGGCGCTATCGAGCCCTCGGCCCGTACACTGAGGTCGCGGCGCCGGCGGTGGTGCCGCCACCGGGCCGGGGGCTCGGCGACCGCCTCCGCGACCTGCTCGACCCGGCGCGCTGGTCGGTCGGGGCACCCGTGCCCGGGCCCACGCGCCGCGACGAGCCGCCAGCCCACGAGGAGGTCTGATCCGTGTCCGACGCCGACGTTCGCGATCCGGCCGAGCGGGCCGCCGATCACGCCGGCATCGGGCGCCTTGCCGAAGGGCTTGTGCCGGCGCTGATCGCCCGGCTGTCGAGCAGCCAGCTCGCCGAGCTCGAGGTCCAGGAAGGCGACTGGCGCGTTCGCCTGCGCCGGCCTGCCGTCCCGGACCCGCAGGCCGGCAAGGGAACGAGCGATCGCGGGGCTCGCGGGCCGGCAAGTCATGAAGCGCACGGCCATACCCGCCGCGCTGGCGACGTGAAGCGCGAGACGCGCAACCAGGGCGACGGGTCGTCGACGAACGGCGCCGGCGGTCCGAGGTCCGGCTCCGGCCGGGACGCCGCCACCCGCGCGGTGGCGACCTCGCCGGCCGTCGGGGTCTTTCAGCCCGGATCTCGCAGCGTCGCGGGAACCACCGTCCGAGCCGGCGACCGGCTCGGCGTCGTCGACCTGCTCGGGGTCCCGCAGGACGTGCTCGCACCCGCCGACGGTGTCGTCGGGGCCACCCTCGTCGAGGCCGGCACGGCCGTCGAATACGGCCAGGAGCTCGTCCGCGTCGAGCTCGCCGTCCGCCCCGAGGGAGATTGATGTTCCGCAAGGTCCTGATCGCCAATCGCGGCGAGATCGCCCTCCGGATCCTGCGCGCCTGCCGGACGCTCGACCTCGAGGCCGTCGTCGCCTATAGCGAGCCCGATCGCGAGAGCCTGCCCGTCCTGCTCGCCGACGAGGCGATCTGCATCGGCCCGGCCGACGCCAAGCGGTCCTACCTGTCTGCGCCAGCGCTGATCTCCGCGGCGCTGGTGACCGGCTGCGATGCGGTCCACCCGGGCTACGGCTTCCTGTCCGAGGACGAGAACTTCGCCGAGGTCGTCCGGGCCCACGATCTGACGTTCATCGGACCGCCGCCCGAGGTCCTCGACCGATTCGCGAGCAAGGAAGGCACCCGCCGCCTGCTCGCCGATCAGGGCTTGCAGACGATCCCGGGCTCGGACGGCATGCTCCGCGACGACGAGCACGCCCTGGCAGAGGCCGAGCGGCTCGGTTACCCGGTGCTCATCAAGCCGTCTGCCGGCGGCGGCGGCAAGGGCATGCGAATGGTCCGCACGTCGCGGGAGCTCGAGTCCGCCATCAAGGTCTGTCGCTCGGAGGCCCGCGCGGCGTTCGGTGACGATTCGCTGTACCTCGAGCGGTGGCTCGAGGACAACCGCCACGTCGAAGTCCAGGTCGCGGTCGACCGTTACGGCCACGGTATCCACCTCGGCGAGCGCGACTGCTCGGTCCAGCGACGGCACCAGAAGATCCTCGAGGAGGCCCCCACGCCGGCGCTCTCCGCGGCTGCCCGCGCCAACCTCGCCGAGCTCGCCGTGCGGGCGATCGTGGCCGCCGGGTACGAGAACATCGGGACGCTGGAGTTCCTGGTGGACCCCGACGGGAACACGTATTTCATCGAGATCAACTGCCGGATCCAGGTCGAGCATCCGGTGACCGAGATGCTCACCGGGATCGATCTCGTGGCCCTCCAGATGCGCATCGCGGCGGGCGAGCCACTCGGCCTCCAGCAGGCCGACGTCCAGTCGACGGGTCACGCCATGGAGTTCCGGATCAACGCCGAGGATCCGGCCCACGATTTCCGGCCGGCGGCCGGCCACGTCGAACGGTTCCACGCGCCCGGCGGACCCGGCATCCGCCTCGATTCCCATCTCTATCCCGGTTACAACGTCCCGCCCTACTACGACTCGCTCCTGGGCAAGCTGATCGTCTGGGGCCCCGATCGCGAAACGGCGGTCGCCCGCGGCCGGGCGGCGCTCGACGAGCTGCTCATCGAAGGCCTGACCACCAACGTCGAGGTCCATCGGGCGCTCCTCCGGAACGACGTCTTCCTCGAGGGCCGGATGACGACCAACCTGCTGGATCGCATCGGCAGCGCGGCGTTCCTGGCCGCGGCGCACGCGTGACCGGCGCCGGAGGCCGCGGATGAGCGAGACGATCCACTCGACCCGCGAGATCGAGGCGCTCATCCCGCATCGCTGGCCGATCCTGATGGTCGATCGGATCGTCGAGTACGACGCCGAGGCGAAGCGCATCGTCGGGCTCAAGGCGGTCACCGCGACCGAGTGGTGGGCCAAGGGCCACTTCCCGGGCCTGCCGGTCCTGCCCGGTGTCCTCCAGGTCGAGGCGCTGGCCCAGACGATGGCCGTCTACGTGGCCAAGCAGCCCGGCTTCGGCGATCGGATCGGCTTGTTCGCCGCCATCGACGACTGTCGGTTCAAGCGCATCGTCGTGCCCGGCGACGTCCTGCGCCTCGAGGTCACGATGGAGAAGCTGGGGTCACGCTTTGGCCGCGCCAAGGCCGTCGCCAGCGTCGACGGCGAGATCGCCTGCGAAGCAACCTTGAGCTTCATCATCCCGCCGGAGGGCGTCCTGCGGTGAGCACCCGCCTCGCCGTTCTATCGGACGTCCACGGCAACCTCGTGGCGCTGGAGGCCGTCCGGAAGGCGATCGCCCGCGAGAAGCCCGATTTCGTGCTGGTTGCCGGTGACCTCGTGATGAATGGGCCAGACCCGGCCGGGACCGTCGATGCGCTGCGGAAGATGGAAGGCGACGGCGCCATCGTCGTCCAGGGCAACACCGATGTCGCCGTCGC
>DASQFM010000321.1:0-2865 GCA_035633135.1 Candidatus Eiseniibacteriota bacterium | reverse complement strand
CCATCGGCGGCTGGATCCAGGCCGGCACCGGAACGAAGGCGGGCGAACTCGCCGGGGTGCGGCGTCAGGACACACGAGCGCGCAACATCCGTCCACCACTCGCCAAGGGTGGCCATCGAGCGCAGGGCCTCGGCGTCGAGCACGATGGGGGGCGGCGCCTGGTCCGCCGGGATCGCGAGCAGCTCGCGGACCAGCTCGGTGGTGGCCAGGCCCGGGCGGAGGCCGGGCCCAACCACGACGGCGTCGTGGTCGTGGTCCAGGATCCGGGCCAGCGACGGCTCCGGGTCGACCTCCTCGAGATCGTCCTCGGGGAGCGCCATCGTCGTCGCCTCGACGACCTTTGCCGCGAACAGCGGCTGGAGCGATTCGGGCACGGCCAGGGTGACCAGCCCGGCACCCGATCGGCCGGCGCCGCGGCACACCAGGAGCGCCGCCCCGGCGTAGTCGAGCGAGCCGGCGATCACGAGCAGCTTGCCGAAGGTGCCCTTGTGGCCGCGCGCGGGCCGCGTCGGCAGCAACGCCGCGGCGGCCCGGTCGTCGAGCGTCGGGAGGGCGGCCGCTGCCTCCGGCGAGGGGGCGGCGGTCGCACTGCCTCGGCCGAACCCGAGCGGTCGGTCGTCAGGCATCGGGGTCGTCAGTCACGCTGTCCGCCGCCCGGGGATCAACGGGATCCCGGAGTCGCTCCAGCCGGGCCAGGATCCGGCGCTCCCGGTCGTCGAGCCGCTCCTCGATGTCCAGCGGGAACAGGTACCGGCCGCCGGCCGCGCGGACCCCGAAGGCGATCGCGATGGCGTAGTCGGACTCGTGGCTGATCGAGAGGGCGATCCGGCCCATGCCCAGCTGCCCGGCGCGCTGCTCGGCACGACCGTGGAGGCGGACGGCGGGTTGCCCGGTCGGCAGCCGCTCGATCTCGATGTCCTTCCAGCCGATGCCACGGACGCCGAGGCCGAGGACCTTGCTCACCGCCTCCTTGGCCGCCCAGCGGCCGGCGAAGGTCTCGGGGCGATCCCGAACGTAGCGTTGCTCAGCGGGCGTCAGGACGCGATCCGAGAACCGCCGGCCGAAGCGGGCCAGGGTGTCCCGGATGCGGGCGACCTTGATGATGTCGATCCCCACCTCGGAGGTGCCCGGCGGCAGCTGACCAACCAGCGCTCCCTCAACCTCCGGCGCCCGCTCCGTCGCTCGGGCCATCGCCTATTCGACCGTGACCGACTTCGCCAGGTTGCGAGGCTGGTCGACGTCCGTCCCGCGAGCGACCGCCACGTGATAGGCGAACAGCTGCAGCGGGATGATCGCCAGGACGGGGCTGAGCCGCTCGTGCGTGTCGGGCACCCAGCACACGTCGTCGGCAAAGCGCTCGATCTGGGGATCGCCCTCGGTCGCCACGGCGATGACTCGCGCGTCGCGAGCGCGGCCTTCCATGACGTTGCTGATGAGCTTGTCGTAGGTCGCCGAGCGCGTCGCCACCGCGACGAGGGGACACTCCGCGTCGAGCAGCGAGATCGGGCCGTGCTTCAGCTCGCCGGCCGGATAGCCCTCGGCGTGGACGTAGCTGATCTCCTTGAGCTTGAGCGCGCCCTCGAGCGCGGCGGGGTAGGTCGCCCCCCGACCGACGAAGATGAAGCCGCGCGAGTTGACGTAGCGGCGGGCGAGATCGCTCGCGCCGGGGGCGTTCAGCTCCAGCGCCCGTGCCGCGGCGTCCGGCAGATGCCGCAGCGCGGTCCCCAGCTCCAGCTCGGTCGCTTCGGGCAGCGTGCCCCGCAGCTTGGCCATCGAGGCCGCGAGCACGATCAGGGTCGTGACCTGGGTGACGAAGGTCTTGCTCGCGGCGACCGCGATCTCCGGGCCCGCCTGCAGGAACAGGACGGCATCGGCCTCGCGCGTGATCGCCGAGCCGACCGTGTTCGTCACGGCCACGATCCTGCAGCCGCGCTCGCGGGCGAGGCGGGTCGGGGCAATCGTGTCGGCTGTCTCACCCGACTGGGTCACGGCGATCACCAGCGTCCGCTCGTCGAGTGGGGGCGGCGCATACCGGAACTCGGAGCCGACGGTCACCCGGGCGGGCAGCCCGGTCCATTCCTCGATCGCGGAGGCGCCGACGAGCGCGGCGTAGGAGGCGGTGCCGCAGGCGACCAGCTCCACCCGCGTCGCGGAGCGGATCGCGTCGGCGAGCGGCTCGAGCTCCGGGGCCTGGATATGGCCGTCGCGGTCGACCCGGCCGGCGAGCGCCTGGCGGAGCGCCTCGGGCTGCTCGTGGATCTCCTTCAGCATGAAATGGTCGAAGCCGCCCTTCTCGGCGGTCTCGACGGACCAGTCGATGACGGTGGCGACGCGCTCCACCGGCCGGCCGTCAACGTCGGTGATGATGACCCGCTCGGGATTGAGGTCCGCGACGTCACCGTCGTGCAGGAAGATCACCCGATCCGTGTGGGCCAGGATCGCGGCGACGTCCGAGGCCAGGAAGTTCTCGCCGTCGCCGATCCCGACCACCAATGGCACGTCCTTGCGGGCCCCCACGAGCCGATCGCGCTCATCGCGGTGCATCACCGCCAGGGCATAGGCACCCTCGAGCTGGCGGAGCGTCACGCGCACGGCCTCGGCGAGGTCGCCCTGGTAGGCCTCCTCGATGAGGTGGGCGATCGCCTCGGTGTCCGTCTCCGAGGTGAGGGTGTGACCGCGCGCCTCGAGCCCATCGCGGAGCTCCCGGAAGTTCTCGATGATGCCGTTGTGGATCACCGTGATCCGGCCGGTGCAGTCCATCTGGGGATGGGCGTTGACATCGTTCGGCCGGCCGTGCGTCGCCCAGCGCGTGTGGGCCAGGCCGATCGCGGCGTGCGGCGTCCGGTCGGCGATCGCCGTCCGCAG
>DASQFM010000320.1:0-2327 GCA_035633135.1 Candidatus Eiseniibacteriota bacterium | reverse complement strand
TTGGTCCCTGGCTGATCGCAGCCGCAGCTGCAGGGGATTCATTGGTCCAGGCTCGCCGGGGGCGGCCGACGGCGAACTATAGCATGGCCTCCCGGCGGTCCCGGGATGCCCGCCCAGCCGCGCCTCAGGAGGGTTCGCCGTCGTCGTGGAGCCGATCGAGGATCCTGCGCTCCTCCGGGCTCGCCGGGCGTCCTTCGAGGAGGTCCGGGCGTCGTGCGAGGGTCCGCCGCAACGACGCTTCGAGGCGCCAGCGACGGACCGCTTCATGGTCGCCCGCGGCGAGGATCGGCGGCACGGACTGGCCGCGGAACTCGGCCGGCCGGGTGTACTGCGGGTATTCCAGCAGGCCATTGGCGAAGGACTCCTCCGCCGTCGATTCGGCGTCGATCGCCCCGGGCAGGAGCCGGATGACGGTATCGACGACCACCACGGCGGCCAGCTCGCCCCCGGTCAGCACGTAGTCCCCGATCGACAGCTCGAGGTCGACGAGCGAGCGAATTCGATCGTCGAGGCCTTCGTACCGTGGACAGAGCAGCACGAGGTGCGGGCGAGCGGCGAGATCGGCAGCCCGCGCCTGGCCGAATCGCTCGCCCGCGGGATCGAGCAGGATGACCGTCGAGTCCGGCCGCCGAAGCTCGTCGAGCGCGGCCGCGACCGGCTCGGGCCGGAGGATCATCCCCGCGCCGCCGCCGTACGGAGCGTCGTCGAGGCTGCGGTGACGACCGAGACCCCAGCGTCGCAGGTCGTGGATCCGGATGTCGGCCAGGCCCTGCTCCCTGATCCGCCCAGGGATGCTCTCCGACAGCGGGCCCTCGAGCATCGCCGGAAACAGCGCCAGGATGTCGATCTCGAGGCTCACCCGACGTCGTCCGCGGGATTCTCCTCGATGGTTGCCGCCGATTGCGCCTCGGGCCCCGGAGCAGGTCCCTTGCCGTGGCGCGACCACCGTCGACTCCGGCGGCGTTTGGCGGGTTCCGGTGCCGTTGCGGGAGCCTCGAGGTCCAACGCGGCCTCGTCGACCACGATCTCACCGCGCTCCGGGGCGAACTCGAGGACCGTGCCCTTCACCGCCGCGAGATCGAAGTCGCCCACGTCGCCGCCACGGACGACGTAGACCTCGCGCTCGCCGGCGCGGTAGACGTCGGCGACCCGGCCGAGGACGCGGCCGTCACGACCGCGGACCTCTGCCCCGATCACCTCGTGCCAGAAGACTTCGCCCCCGCCAAGCCCGGGTTCACCCTCGACGGCCACCTCGAGGTAGGCATCGCGCAGCTGTTCCGCCGCGTTTCGGTCCGGGATCTCCTCGAACGCCACGCGCCAGCCGGGGCCGTCTTCGACCGGCCCCGCGGTTGCGACCGTCAGGGGTGCCGTGGTGCCTTCGACGTACAGGGTCTCGCCCGGCGCGAACCGGGCCTCAGGCCGATCGGTGAGGATCTCGATCCGAACGAGGCCGCGCAGGCCATGGAGCCCGCGGACCCGCCCGACGACGAGCCGCGCGGGATCAGTCACGGCAATTGACCGGGCTCAGGCGGTTCCAGCGCAAGGCGGCGACGAGCACTGCAAGCGAAGGCACTTGAACGTGCCTGAGCGCGGAGCGCAGTCGCCAACGCGGCGATGGGGCCGCATCAGCCCGGTCCTCAGAGAATCTCGAGAGTGACTGAACCGCCCTGGCGCGCGGCCGAAACCTTGAGCAGGGTGCGGAGCGCCTTGGCGACGCTGCCGTTGCGGCCGATCACCTTGCCCATGTCGTCCTCGGCGACGTGCAGCTCGATGACCGTCCCATCCTCGTCACGGGTCTCGACGACCTGGACGGCGTCGGGATCGTCGACGAGGGACTTGGCGACGTACTCGACCAGATCCCGGGCTGCCATCGCGCGGCCTACTTCGCCGCGGGCAGGACGCCCGCGTTCCGGAACAGGCGGGCGACAGTGTCCGAGGGCTGGGCGCCCTTGGCGAGCCAGGCCTTGGCCTTCTCGGCGTCGACGTTGAACTCGATCGGGTCGGTCCGGGGGTTGTAATGCCCGATCGTCTCGATCGAGCGGCTGTCACGGGCACTCCGCGAATCGGCGACGACAACCCGGTAGCTGGGCTGCTTCTTGGCGCCGACGCGGGTGAGACGGATTCGAACGGCCATGGGCGGTGCTTCCTCCTGGGTCTGGCTAGATTACTTGACGGTTGCGACGACCCGGGTCCGGGACAGCGTCCCGTCGGTCGTCGTGGTGATGACGAGGGCCTCGAACGGCTCGAGATAGGGCCTGATCTCATCATCGAACGCGGCCTTCTCCTCGGCGGGCAGGGCGGATTCCACGAGGGGCAGCAGCGCCGAG
>DASQFM010000319.1:0-8867 GCA_035633135.1 Candidatus Eiseniibacteriota bacterium | reverse complement strand
CTGACGAGATCGGTCAGCAGCCTGGCCGGAACCGTGGTCGCGCCGTCGGTCTCGATCTTGCCGGGAACCCAGACGATCAGCCCGATCTCGAGGTTGGTGGTGGTGAGCCGGAGGCCCCCGTCTTCGGTGCGCAGCAGGGCGTTGGCCAGGACGGGCAGGGTGCTCCGGGTCGAGACCGCCCGGCTGACGATCGACAAGCCGCGAGCGAGGTTCTCCTGCATGACCGAGAGCTTCAAGTCAGATCAACTCCAGACTGTTCGGGTATCCGCCCATTCTACGATTCAGTCATCACCGTCATAAGGGCGTGGACGCCGTGGATGGCCACGCTCCCGTGTGCTCGGATGCGCCGTGGACGGAACCCGCCTGGGGGTGGACGAAGCGCGCCCGGCGGCGGACTGCGACGGGGACGGGTGGTGGAGGCAACGGCGTCAGGTCCCGAATGTCCTCCGGTCCGCCAACCTTGCACGCACATATCAATGACGGCAGGGAGCATGACGAGCCATCGAATGCCAACAGGATCGCGGCCGTTCTCCACCGGATTCGGTGGGTCTGTCCCCATAGACGGCAGCGGGGCCGCGGCAGACCAGGCTGGGCCCGCCCCGGGGTTGCGGCCTCGTTGGCCCGTCAGTCGGCGTAGATGAGCTCGCGGACCGCGGCGATTTCGCGCCGCAGCTCGTCGTTGCCGGCCGACTCGCGGGTGACCTTGTTGCAGGCGTGGAGGACCGTCGAGTGGTCCCGCCCGCCGAGCTCGGCCCCGATCCGCAACAGCGAGACGTCGGTCTCCTCACGCATCAGGAACATCGCGATCTGGCGCGGCATCACGATCGCCTTGTCGCGCTTCTGGCCGCGCAGCTGCTCCATGTCGACGCCGTAGTACTCGGACACCGCGCGGGCGATCCGCTCGGGCGTGATCTGGCGCTTCTTGGGGTTGTATAGGACGTTCGAGAGGACAGCCTGGGCGAGCTCGATCGAGATCGGCATGGCGCCCATCGAGGCGTAGGCCACGATCCGGTTGAGCGCGCCCTCGAGCTCCCGGATGTTGCTCACCACCTTGCGGGCGATGAACTCGATCACGTCGGAGGTGATCGGGACCGCACCCTCCTCCGCCTTGGCCCGGAGGATCGCGATCCGGGTCTCGAGGTCCGGCGCGGTGAGGTCTGCGATGAGCCCCCACTCGAAGCGGCTGCGGAGGCGCTCCTCCAGCGTCAGGATCGCCTTCGGCGGCCGATCCGACGACAGCACGATCTGCTTGCCGTCCTCGTGGATGGCGTTGAAGGTATGGAAGAACTCCTCCTGGGTCCGTTCCTTGTCGGCGATGAACTGGATGTCGTCGATCAGGAGGAGGTCGATCCGGCGGTAGCGGTTCCGGAACTCGTCGATCTTGCCCTGCTGGATCGAGGTGATGAACTCGTTGGTGAACTTCTCCGACGTCGCGTAGACGACCCGCTTGCGGGGGAACTTGGCGGCCACCTGGTTGCCGATCGCGTGCATCAGGTGGGTCTTGCCGAGGCCGACCCCGCCGTACAGGAAGAGCGGGTTGTAGGCATGCCCGGGTCGTTCGGCGACCGACAGGCTGGCGGCATGGGCCAGGCGGTTGGCCGACCCGACGATGAAGTTGGCGAAGGTGTAGCGGGCGTTGATGTTGGTAGCCCCGCCCTCGCCACCGACGCGGGTCGATTCGAGCCGAACCTGGGGCGACGGGGCCACGGCCGGGGCGGGTGACGGCGGGCTGACCGGCGCACCTTCGCCGCCCGCCAGCTCGGAGGCCGGATCGGTAGCGCCGACGAAGAACTCGACCTGGACGCTGTAACCGACGATCCTGGCCAGCGTCTGGGAGATCAGCGAGCGGTAGCGCGTCTCCAGCCAGTCCTTGGCGAAGCCATTCGGCACGGAGATGCGAAAGCGGTTGTCGTCCACGTCGGCGAGGGCGGTGTCGCGCAGCCACGTCTCGAAGTTGGCCGGGGAGAGCGACACCTGGAGCTCGCCGAGGGCGGCGCGCCAGACCTGCTTCGCATCCATACGGTCGATGTCGGCTCTCTGATCAGGAGGACATGGATGGTCGTCCCGCGGGATCCGAAATTCCCGCGCGACGAGCTGGCACGGGGAGCCGAGGAACGCCCGAAGTTGGCCTCCCCGAGAGCCTCCTCCGCCCCGATTCCGGGGCCGACGAGGGCTACCGGGGTGGCGAAAGATAGCACCGCGCCGGGGGCCTCGCAAGGCGATTCTTCGATACTCCCCGGGAGTATGAGTCCCAACGACGGTTTCGGCCCCTCTCCGGGCCGCCGCCGCGGCCTCGGGGCAGCGTCGGCGCGCGGTCCGCGACGTTTGACACCCTTTTCCGGGCGGGCCTATCATCCCCCGGACGACAGACGCGCCACGCCCCGCTTGGGCGCCGGGCGCGTTTGCGTGCCTCTGGGGGCGAAGCCGGACGGGAATCCCCAGGGCCTGATGGAGAGGATCGCACGCCAGCCCGATGACGAAGCAGACCTACCAGCCCAAGAAGCGCCACCGCGCCAGGGAGCACGGCTTCCGAGCCCGCATGAAGTCAGCGGGCGGACGTCGCGTTCTGGCAGCGCGCCGGGCTCGCGGTCGGAAGCGCCTGTCGGCCTGACGATCGAGCGCGGCCCAAACCCGCCGCGACTCGTGATGCTCTCCCGTCCGCAGGATTTTGCGGCGATCCAGGAGCGCGGTACGTATCGCTCGCACCCGTTACTGGCGGCACGGATCCTTCGAACGGACCTCGGGGCAACGCGCTTCGGCCTGGCCACAGGCCGGGTGCTCGGGCCCGCCGTGGTTCGAAATCGGGTGCGTCGCCGGCTTCGCGAGGCACTCAGGGCAATGGGGCCAGCGCTGCGACCGGGTTGGGACGTGCTGATCATCGCCAGGCCGGCGATCGTCGGCTCCGACCACCGGACGTTGACCGAAGCGCTACGCCGCCTCCTCAACCGGGGAGGCGTGATTGGAGGCAGTGGAACGTGAAGCGGGTCGGGATCGGATTGATCCACGTGTACCGCTGGCTGTTCGCGTGGCTGCCGCCATCCTGTCGCTACCAGCCGACGTGCTCGGTCTACACCGAGCAGGCGATCGAGCGCTACGGGCTCATCCGGGGCAGCTGGATGGGCGCGCGCCGGATCGCCCGCTGCCATCCCGGGTATCCGGGAGGCTTCGACCCCGTCCGATGAACGAGCTCCGCCAACGCATGGCCCGCCTCCGGCGCGTCGACTGGGTGCCGCTGCTGCGCGTCGCCACGCTCCTCGCGATCGCCCTGGTGATCCTCGCCGCATGCTTGCCGACCGGCGAGCCCGGCGGCAGCGGCGCGCCGACCGTCGCCCCGGTCCCGACGGCACTCTATCCGGCCGAGCTCAAGCCGGACCCTTTGAGCGTCCTGTCGTGGGCGTTCACCCCGATCTTCCAAGCCTTCTTCCTCCTGCTCGTAGCGATCGACCAGGTCGTCCCCGACATCGGCATCGCGATCATCGTCACGACGCTCATCGTGCGGACCGGGCTGGTCCCGTTGATGCGGCGGCAGATGGTCTCGATGCGGCAGATGCAGGCGATTCAGCCCGAGATCAAGGAGATCCAGCGGCGCTTCAAGGGCGACCGCCTGAAGGCCCAGCAGGCCCAGGCCGAGCTGATGAAGGAGCGGGGCATCAGCCAGGCCGGCTGCCTGATGGCGATCCTGCCGCTCCTCCTGATCCTGCCGATGTACCAGGTCGTCCTGCAGCTCGCCTCTCCGGACCCGACGCCGATGCTGTCAGTCTTCGGCGTCCAGCTCATCCACCTCGATTGCGACCTGCTGTCGGGCCGGCCGTGCCTCGCTCCCACCATCCCCTGGCTCGGCGGCATCCCGGCCAACGGCTTCGAAGGCTTCATCCCGCTGCCGATCGAGCTGCCGATCATCGGCGTCGGGATCTCGATCTTCGCGATCCTGTACACCGTGCTCCAGCTGGTCGCCTCGCGGATGGCCCTGCCGCCGCATGCCCCCGGCGTCGTCCTCGACCAGCAGGCCCGAATGCAGCGGTCGATGAGCCTCTACCTGCCGTTCATCACCCTCCTCTACGGCAGCCTGATCCCAGTCGGCGTGTTCCTCTACCTCATCGTGTCGACCGCCTACCAGATCGGGCAGCAGTTCTTCACGACCGGCTGGGGCGGGATGTTCCCGCTCTTCGGCCGGACCCCGGCCTTCGCCGTGGACCATCAACCGCGCTTCCCGGTCGCCGCGCCCGCGGCGCCGCAATCATCCGCGCGTCCGGCGGGAACGCCCGGCCGCCCCAAGACCGAACGATCGACCCTTGACCGCACTGCCTCGGCGAACGCCACGATTCGCCAGCGCGGTCGGCAGGGCCGGCGTGGGAGACGTCGATGACCCCAAGTGCCTACCGCGAATTCACCGGCAAGTCCGTCGAGGAAGCGCTCCGCCAGGCGCGTGAGGCGTTCGGCGTCGGTCTCGACGACCTCGACTTCGAGATCCTGACCCCGGGCAGCCGCGGGGTCCTCGGCATGGGCGCCGAGCCGGCCCGAATCCTTGCCGCCCCGCGGTCGGAGCTCGGCGGCGCAGCTCCCAAGCGGGAGGCCGCGGCCTCCCGGCCCCTGCCGCCGCCGCCGCCCCGCGAGCGGGAGGGGGAGCGCGATCAGGGCCGAGGCTTCGATCAGGGCCGAGGCTTCGATCGGGACCGCGGCCCACGTCGCGACGATCGTGGCCCGCGCCGGGAGGACCGGGGACCGCGGCCCGACGATCGGGGCCCGCGCCGGGAGGACCGAGGGCCTCGCCCTGACGACCGCGGCCCACGTCGCGACGATCGTGGCCCGCGCCCGGATGACCGCGGTCCACGACCCGACGATCGTGTCCCACGCCGTGACGAGCAGCAGGACGATCCACCGCGGCCGGCCGCCGCCCGTCCCGATGCGGTCCCAGCCGGCGAGCCCACTGGCGAGACGCCCGAGCGAGAGGCGCCCGAGCGGGCCGGCGGGGATGAGCGTCGGCCGCGATTCGAGGATCGCCGGCCGCGGCGCGAGGAGCGACCGAGTCAGACCCCGGAGCTCACCGAACGCGAGGAAGCCGAGGTTGCGGCGGCCCGTGGCTCCGTCGCCGCGGAGCGAGCCGAGCTGGAGGCCGCGGAGGCGTCACCCGAAGCGCTCGCGGCGGGCAAGACCATCCTCGAGCAGCTCCTCGTCCACATGGGATTCGACGTCCGGGTCGAGGTCGAGGCCGGCGAGACGAGCCGCCTCAACGTGCTGGGCGAGGGCGACGAGCGCGAGGCACTCGGGGCCCTGATCGGTCGCAAGGGCGAGCGCCTCTCGGCGCTGCAGCACCTCGTGAACCTGATGCTCTCGCGCGAGATGGGGGCCTGGACGCGCGTCCTGGTCGATGTCGAGGACTACCGCGGCCGCCGCGAGCGGCAGCTGCGAGAGATCGCCGAGCGGGCCGCGGGCCGGGTGGTCGAGACCGGCAAGATGCTCCAGCTGGAGCCGATGCCCGCGCTCGAGCGGCGCTGGGTCCATCTCGCTCTCAAGGACCATCCCGAGGTCGCGACCCAGTCGATCGGCGAGGAGCCAAATCGCCGAATCGTGGTGATCCCCCGCGCCTGAGGCTGAGCTACGCGCCGGCTCAGGCGGGTCCCGGCGAAGGCCGCCGCGAGCAAGGGAGCGAGCGGACTTGGAGGTCCGTGAGCGACCGGCGGAGCGGCGAACGCACGCCCGGCCCGTATGAGGCGGCGCGTCAAGCTGCCAGAAAGCCGCCTCTGACGGAGAGCCGCGAGCCAGCGTCGTAGAAGGCGAGCACGCGCCGGAGCGGCTCATCGCGCCGGTCATCGCCCTCCGCGACCCGCCACAGGACGCGAGCCAGCTCCTCGACCCTGAGGAGCACCTCGCCTTCCGACCGGGGGACCGGGATGTCGGCGTAGCTTCGATGGCCCTGCGGCCAGGCGACCGCCGCTGCCGGGAGACTCGGGATGACCGACAGGACCACCCGGGCATGCTCGGCGGCGAGGATCGTCTGCCCATCTGCTGCTCGGAGCGCGGGTCGTTCGAGGGCCGCTTCGATCGCCGCGGCGATCGCGTCGGGCGTGCCGGGCGTCGGCGGCTCGATGATGCCCGCCCGACGCACCAGTGCCCGGAGCTCCGACGTCCCAAACGATCCCGTGCGTGCCCGTGACGTGAGGCCCTCCAGGACCGCGTCGACGTGGGCGAGGGCTTCGTGTGCCAGCACCGACCGAACAACGTCGCCGCTGCCATTCCTGGCGGTCACGGCAACCAGGACGGCGCGTGTCCGGCGGCAGGTCTCAACGAGCCGGTCGAACGACGAGAAGGACGTCGCCTCCATGGCGCGCATCCTACGACCACCGGAGCGCTCCAGTGTCGCCGAATCCGCGGATCTGGGCGGCGAAGATCCGCCTTCGCGCTTCCTAGGTCATTCGCACTCGGGAAGCTCAAGGAGCGGGCCCGGTCCCCACCGGTCTGCCTCGGTCCTGAGGTACTTGCGGCCGAACCCTGGGACGACCGCGAGGTCGACACGATGGCCCTTGGGCCACTCAAGGTAGAACCGGCTGCCACGCTCGATCGCAGCGATCGCCTCGTCCTCGGTTAGCCTCCAGCTCGCGCCGTCCGGCCCATCGCCGCCGATCCCGAGGATGCGGTCGTAGGGCGGCCTTCGACCGGCTCGCGCGACGCAGTCAACCCGGATGCTGAGATACCTCGAGCCTTCCGGCACCTGTGACCCTCGCGGTTGGATGGCCACGCTTCTGGTCTTCTTCCTCGGCCGTTCCCGCATCGCACCGGTGGAGCTGGCGCGCCCCGGGCGCGGCGCCTAGGTAGTCGACTGAGGCCTGATCAGATCACTTGGGAATCGGTCCCCCTCCTCCATCGGCGAGGACGCTCGCCGCGCCGGCCAGGGTCGCGAAGGCGACGAGCAGAAGGGCAGTGACGGTGGTGCGAATCGATCGGATCGAAAAACGACGCACGGGATACCTCCGCATTCCCGCCGCCGCCAGGAGCACGCCACGCTGGGCCGATCCTATTGGGGTACCCCGAAGTAGTCAAGTATTCCTTACCCTGCCCAGTCCCGTTGCGCGTCACAGTCAAGATTGGCTTGTCACCGGCCGCTACACTCAACGCGTGCCCACACGCTCGACAGGTCGATCGCTCGCCGCTGCCGACCGCGGCCTCGCGCTCGAGATCGGTCGCCGGATCCGGGCGGAGCGATTGCGAGCCGGCCTCACGCAGGCGCGCCTCGCCGAAGGCCGGTACACGAAGGCCTACATCAGCGCGCTGGAGAATGGGCTGGCGAAGCCCTCGATGGCCGCGTTGAGCTTCATCGCCGGGCGGCTCGAGCTGCCGATGGCTCGTTTCGTCGGCGAGCAGGGCCATCACTGGTCGCGGCTGGAGGCCGATCTGCTCCTGGCGAGCGCCGAGTGGAGCCGAGCGGCGGACGCGTATCTGAGCCTCCGCGACGTGGTCAGCGATCCGATCGGCCGGGCCGAGATCGATCGCGGGCTCGCTGAGGCACTGTGCCGCCTGGAGCGACCGGACGAGGCGCTTCGGGCGGCCGCCCCGGCGGCAGCGGCCTTTGACGCCGCCGGCCAGCCGGTTGACGCGGCGTGGGCGCGGTACTGGATGGCAACGGCCTTCTACCAGCAGGAGCACGACGACGAAGCGCGGTCGATCTTCCGTGGCCTGCTCGGGCTCGTCCGAGGCGGGCTCGACATCGATCCTGACTTCGAGACTCGCCTCCTCATCGCCCTGGCCACGATCGACGGCCGCAGTGGCGAGCCGGCGAGGTCATTGAGCTACCTCGAGGAAGCTCGGGCGCTTGTCGACACGCTCGATGACCGGCGCCGGGCAACGTTCCTCAACTCGCTGGCCATCAGCTATCGGGAGCGCGGCGACATGGAGGCCGCGATCGGCCTCGCCAACCAGGCAATCGACCGCTTCCGCGCCATCGACGGCCGGCGAGAGGTCGGCATGCTCGAGAACGAGCTCGCCCTCGTGCACCTGGCCCTCGGCTCGATCGAACGGGCCCGCCAGCACGCCGCGCTGGCCGATGAGCTCCTGCAAGCGCTTGGCGACGAGCGCGGCCGCGCCCACATCCTCGAGACGCAGGCGCAGATCGAGCTCGCGGCCGACAGGCCGGTCGACGCGCTCCGCAAGGCCGAGGAAGCGATCGCCGTTGCGACGGCGACCGGCAATCGCAAGGCCGGAATCAGCGCCGGCCTGACGCTGGCCCGCGCGGCCCGGCACAGCGGCGACACGAAGCTCGCCCTGGCGACCCTGGAGCAGGCTTCGGCGAGCGCTCGCCTGTACCGGCGCCCCGCCCAGCTCCGTGATGTCCTCGTCGAATGGGCCGACCTGCTGGCCGAGACCGGCAACGTCGCCGAGGCCTACGAGCTGTCTCGTGAGGCCCTGAGCCTCGGCTCGAGCTGAGGAGCACGGCAGGCTGCTCGGCTACTCGGCGTTTCGGCCGCGTCCGAAGATCGACTTGGGCACCGGCTCGGGCGACTCGGGCTAGGTCAGCTAGGGCCGCTCCGCCGCGAGGCGGACTCCGAAGGCGATCAGGATCGTCCCCATTGCCGCATCGAACGCGCGGCGGATCCGGGGTCGTCGCAGGAAGTCACCGAATCGGGCGACGACGGCCGCGTACAGGCACAGCCAACCGAGGGTCATCGAGACGAACACCAGCCCGAGGCCCAGCATCGCGCCGAACACCGACGCGCCGGCGGGGACGAACTGTGGCAGGAGGCTCGAGAAGAAGATCGCCATCTTCGGATTGCCGAGGTTGCTGAACAGGCCCTGCCGAAGGGCCTTTCCCGATTCGAGCAGGCCGCGGCTGGTTCGTGCGGCCCCGTCAGGCGGCTGGGCGCCGCGGATCGCGG
>DASQFM010000318.1:0-7337 GCA_035633135.1 Candidatus Eiseniibacteriota bacterium | reverse complement strand
GTCGCGCTTCGGCTCACCCGGCGCACCCGGATCGCGTCGAGTTGGACCCCGACGATCGCGAGCAGGGCCGGCAGCAGGGTCAGCGCGGCGAGGACCCCCAGGCCAACGACGATCGCCCCGGCAATGCCGACCGAGCGCAGGATCATGAACTCGAACAGGACCAGCCCGAGCAGCCCGAGCAGGACCGTCAAGCCGGAGAAGAAGACCGCTCGGCCGGCCGTCGCAACCGTCGCGCCGACCGCCGCCTCGACCGCGTCCGGTCGCCAGCCGCGAAGCGCGAGCTCCTCGCGGAAGCGGCTGGTCATCAGCAGCGAGTAATCGACCCCCAGACCGAGCCCCAGGAGGGTGGCCAGGTTGAGCACGAAGATGCTCATCGGCGTGATTCCAGCGACCACGAAGATCCCGGCCAGCGCCACGACCACGGCCCCGCCACCGACGACCAGCGGCAGCCCCGCGGCGATCACCGATCCGAAGACGAGCAGCAGCGCGAGTCCGGCCAGGGGCAGCGAGATGATCTCGCTCCGGCGCAGGTCCGCTTCCGACACCTCCTGGACATCGCCGTAGAAGGCCGGCCCACCGGCGAGCCCGACCTCCAGCCCGGGAGCCTCATGGAGCGCCGCCCGGATGCCGGGCAGCGCCCGCGGCGAATCGTCCGCCGGGAGGTCCACGAAGACCACGTCGTACGCCGTGTGTCCGTCGGCCGAGACCTGGCGCCTCGAGAGGAGGTGCGACAGGACGCCGCGGACGTAGGGCGCTCTCGGTACGTCGGCGACCGCCGCCGCTGCCGCCGTCTCGAAGTCCGGGTCGCCGGCGACGCCTGTGGGCGAGTGGAACACCACGACGAGCGCCGCCTGCGGCACTCCGATCTCGGTCTCGAGGAGGGCCTTGGCGCGCGCCGACTCGAGATCGTCGCTTATGAAGCCGCCGCTGCGCAGCGCGCTGCCGGTCTGGACGGCGAGCGGGGCCGCGGCGACGAAGAGGGTGACCCAGGCGACGACGATCGCCCAGCGCCGCCGCGCCGCGAATCGGCCGAGCCGCTCGAAGGCGCTCATCCGCGCGGCGTGTTCATCGGCGGTGCCATGCTAGCCCGTCATCGGGGTGGACCCGCACCTCGGCTCGGCCGCCCGCTCTGCTACGATCGCGGCCGTGACGCTCTTCACGATCTGGTTCGACAACTTCCCCAACAACCTGCCGATCCTGTTCGGCTCGGTCGGGGTGGCGACCCTCTTCGTGTTCATTTTCATCAAGACCGCGATTTCGGCCGACGGGCGCTCCCGATGGACGCGCCGGATCACGGGGCCGAATGGCAAATGGTTCTTCGGGCTCCTGTTCGTGACGTGGGCCCTGGTCTTTGGCGTCGGGCTGCAGCTGGTGCCCCATCAGGGCGCGAGCTCGCCCTACGGTGGCCTCGGCCTGATCGCCCTCTTCAGCGGCGTCTTCATCTCGATGGGCTTCCTCTGGAGCGTCATCGGCGAGTAGCCCGGCGCTTTCCGGCCGCCTCACGGCTCATTCAGCCCCGCTTGCGGGCGATCCAGACCTCCTCTGACGGCCACTTGCGAGCCCAGTCGGCGCTCACGTAGCTGAACTTCTCACTGTCGACCGCGTCGGCCGGCGCCTGGATCTCGACGAGCCGTTCGATCTCGAAGCCGGACTCGCGGAGCAGCTTGATCCACTCACCGTGCGGGAGGTGGAACTCGACCGCGGTATCGTCCGGCCAGGTGACCTGGTGCATCCCGAACAGCGGCCGGCGCAGGCGCTCTTTCGCGGGATCGTCGGCGACGCGCTCCTCGACGGCCAGCTGGAGGATGAGCCCATTGGTCAGGAAGACGAGCCGGCCGCCCGGGCGGAGGACGCGCGCTGCCTCGGCGACCCAGTGGTACGGATCGGCCCACAGGCACGCGCCGTATTCGCTGATCGCGAGGTCGAAGGTCGCATCGCCGAACGGCAACGTCTCGGCATTGCCGAGCAGCAGCGGGAACTCGAGACCGAACTCCTGCTGGTAGCGGCGCGCGCTCACGAGCTGGTTCGGCGAGTTGTCGATGCCCACCACGCGGGCGCCGCGCCGCGCCAGCCACGCGGACACGTAGGCCGTGCCGCAGCCGAGCTCGACCGCATCTCGGTCCTCCAGGTCTCGGGGCAGGAGCTGCAGCTCGGCCTCGGGAATGCCCCAGATGCCCCAGCTCGGTTCCGTTCGAGCCCATGCGCGGCGACCGGGGTCGGCGTAGTCGGCCGCGTAGCGATCCCATGCCTCCCGGTTCGCACGGACGTGCTCCGGTAGCTCGGACGCGCCGGTCGCTGGTGGCGGATCTGGCATTTGCCGCCGCATCGTACGGCGCGCCTGAGCGTTCCCGCGATCCGCTTGCACCTCCCCAGGGGGCCTATGGCGGGCCGAATTCGAGCCAACTGCAATGCCCGAGCGGCATTCATGCATCGGGGCGTGCGCCATCCGCCGCCGACCATGCACCGGCAGAACGGCCGTTCTGTACCGCAAACCGGCAACTGAAAAGGCGACTATGTTCCAGAACTGGCTCCTCAGCAGCAGTCTGGACGAGAATGAGTCGGGCTCGCCCAGCGTGCCGCGGCGACGTCCGATCGTCGTGGTGAACCCGTCGAGCGACGCCCGGTTCCGGGAGATGGTCGACCGCTTCGAGGCGCCCGGCGGCAGCAGCCCGGAGGATCTCGAAACGGTGCTGCGAACCCGCTATCCGGCGGCGGTCGTCAGGCCCCGTGAGCTGGCCGGGGAACGATTCGAGGTCTGGTACGTCTATCGGGACGGCCACTGGATCCGGAGTGAGGCAGATGTCGAAACGCGATGAGGAAGAGCGACGGGAAGACCTGACCGCGACGTCGGAGTCGCTGCAGGACGATGCCCGCCAGATTGCCCAGATCGAGGACGAGAAGCAGGATCTCGACATCGACGATCCACGGCTCGACAAGCTGTCCAGGGATGCCGAGCGGCTGGCGGGCGACGTCGTGCGGAAGAGCCGCGTCGAGCGCGCGCTGAGCGAAGAGGGACCGACCGAGCCGGACGAGCCGCGGCCGCAGTCCAACTGACGTCTGGACCTTGCCGGGCCCCGGATGTAGAGTCACTCGTATCCACTCTGCATAGAATCTATCCGCCGAAAGGGTCCTGCTTGGATCGTCCCGACAGTCGCGCCGCCAGCCGCGTGCCAGCCCTCGCGGAGACGCCGTGGGTCAACCCACGTGATCCCGCGAAGGCGCTCGGGCCGGACGGACGGCCAGCCCGCAGCCGACGCGCGCCGCAGTGGGCCGACGTCCCGGACGAGAAGTGGGACGACTGGCGCTGGCAGCTGAGCCACCGGGTCAACACGCTCGACGAGATCGGCCAGGTCATCAACCTCAGTGACGAGGAACGAGAGGGCCTGGCGGCCGACGACAAGTTCCGGGTCGACATCACCCCGTACTTCGCCAGCCTGATCGACCCGGACGATCCCGACGACCCGATCCGCCGCCAGGTGATCCCGCTGGGGCGGGAGCAACAGGCCTTCACCGCGATGATGGAAGACTCACTCGCAGAGGACCGCCATTCGCCGGTCCCGGGGCTGGTCCATCGGTATCCGGATCGGGTGCTGATGCTGGTGACCACCCAGTGCGCCAGCTACTGCCGCTACTGCACGCGAAGCCGGATCGTCGGCGACCCCACCCAGAACTTCAATCGCCGCGAGCACGAGGCGCAGCTCGACTACCTGCGCCGATCGCCCCAGGTCCGCGACGTCCTGATCTCGGGCGGCGACGGCCTGACCCTCGCCCCGAAGCTCCTCGAATCGATCATCCGCGGCATCCGCGAGATCCCCCATATCGAGATCATCAGGATCGGCAGCCGGGTGCCGGTCTTCATGCCCCAGCGGGTCGACGACGAGCTGTGCGAGATGCTCGCGAGCTATCACCCCCTGTGGGTCAACCTCCACTTCAACCACCCCAACGAGATCACGCCTGAGGTCAGCCGGGCGGTCGACAAGCTCACCCGCGCCGGCATCCCGGTGGGCAATCAGAGCGTTCTGCTCGCCGGTGTCAACGACTGCGTCCACATCCAGCGCGCGCTGGTCCACCGGCTCGTCGAGAACCGGATCCGGCCCTACTACCTCTACCAGTGCGACCTGGTCGAGGGTTCGGGGCATTTCCGGACACCCGTCGGCAAGGGCCTCGAGATCATGGAGGGGCTCCGCGGCCACACCTCCGGCTACGCGATCCCGACCTACGTCATCGACGCACCGGGCGGCGGCGGCAAGATCCCGGTCATGCCGAACTACCTCATCAGCTACTCCGACCACAAGGTCGTGCTCCGGAACTACGAGGGCTACATCACCACCTACGAGGAGCCCGCGAGCTACCAGCGCCACGACTCCGCGGCCTGCCACTACTGCCAGCACGAGCGACCCGAGCCGGGCCAGTCGGGCGTCCTTGGCCTGCTCGAAGGCGAGCGGATGTGGATCGAGCCACGCGACTTCGAGGAAACCCACACGCGCGGCAACCTCGAGCGCCACCGGCTCCAGGATCCGGCCAAATGGGTGCCGTTCGGAGTGGGAGCCATCGAGGGACGGGCAGCCGTGCCGGATGCCGCACTGCCGGTCCTCGCCGATGGCAATGGGTATGGCCCCGGCGAAGAGCCGCGACCCCGGGAGGGCGAGCCGACCGCATCCGCCCACGGCGAGCTCCTGTAGCGCCCGGCACCCGGCCTGTGATCGCCGGCCTCAACGCGGGATGACCGGGCGTAGCTCCGAGCCCGGCCTCCGCAGTCCGCCGTCGGGCCTGCCCGACCCGAACCTCCAGCCCCCGAACATCGCTGAGTCGGGCGATCCGTTCGCGGCGCTGCGGATCGTCGACCTCGTAGCCCGGCTCGAGCGGGGTCAGCCCATCCCGCTCGCTGCCGTTGTGGACCGGCTCAATGCGATGTACCTCGACTGGCTGTTCGACGAGCGGGTCGTCGCCGATGTCCTGCTCCAGCTGCAGGCGAACTGGATGGCCGACTACCGCAACACCAGCGGCATCGTCATCGAGGACATCGACGGCACGCCGACAGTGACGATCGAGGACTCCAGCCGGGTCGATCCCTGGATCGTCCGCCAGGCCGTCCGCCAGGCGGAAGCGAGTCGGGCCGCGCTCGCCGAGTTCAGCCGCCGCGATCGCCTCGCGACCGGAGGCTAGGAAGGGTCGGGCCCGCGGGCGCCCGCCGGCAGGCCACCGACGGCGCCCGACCTATCATCCCGCGGTGAGCGTCTCCCTCCCAACGTCGATCGGGCCGCAGTCAAGGCAGTCCGTCCGCCTCGAGCGCGTGCCGGAGCTCGACGGGCTTGCGCCGATCGATGTCGCCGAGCGAATTCGCCCGGCAGGCGGCATGGCGCTCCTCGAGAGTGGGCGGCCCGGCCGCAATGCGCGCTGGACCTACCTCTCGGCCGACCCTCGTCTCGTCCTCAACCGTCCCTCGGACGGGCCCGATCCATTTGCCGGCGCGCGGCTGACCCTGGCCCGGCTCGCCGACGGCCCCCCCCAAGCGCTGGCTTCGCGGGGGGACGTCCGACCTCCTGGTGCTGCCGCCCGCGCCGCAGGTGACGAGCCGTCGTTCCTCGGCGGTCTCGTCGGCCACCTGTCCTATGACATCGGCCGGCGCTTCGAGCGACTGCCGGCCATTGCCGTGGACGACCAACCATTGCCGATCCTGCGACTGCAGGTGCACGATTGGGTCCTCGCCCACGATCGGCGCGACGGCCACTGGTGGATCGGCGGGCGAGCGATGGACGGCGACGTCGCCCGCCTCGAGGACCGTCTGGCCGCCGCGCGCGAGCTCGCACTTCGCGGTCGGCGGCCGGACGCGACCGGCGATCGCCCCTCGGGCCTTCGGGTCCTCGAGTTCAGATCCGGCCTCGAGCGGCCGGCCTACGAGGCCGCGGTGCAGGCGGTTCGCGCGGCGATCGAGCGCGGCGAGCTCTACCAGGCCAACGTCACGCGCCGGCTCGAAGCGTCGTTCGAGGGCGATCCGTGGCTCGTGTACCGGCGCCTGCGGACCGGCGACCCGGCGTTGTTCGCCGCGTTCCTCCCGCTCGAGGCCGGGCCAGTCGCCGGGCGGGCCATCGTGTCCGCCTCACCGGAGCCGTTCCTGTCGATCACGGCCCGCGGTCTCGTCGCCAGCGACCCGATCAAGGGCACGCGCCCGCGCGGCCGCGACCGGGCCGAGGATCGCCGCCTGGCCCGCGAGCTCCTGTCGTCCGCCAAGGACCGGGCCGAGAACGTGATGATCGTGGATGTCCTGCGCAACGACCTTGGACGCGTCTGCATCCCGGGGACGGTCCGGGTCCCGCGGCTGTGCCGGCTCGAGCGCACCACGGCTGTCCAGCACCTGGTCAGCACCGTGACGGGCCGGCTCCGACCTGGGCTCGGGCCCTTCGACCTGCTGGCTGCCGCGTTCCCCGGCGGCTCCATCACCGGCGCCCCCAAGATCCGGGCGATGCAGCTCCTGGAGGGCCTCGAGCCCGTTCGGCGAGGTCCGTACACCGGCGCAGCGGGCTGGATCGGAGCGGACGGGGCGATGCAGACGAGCATCCTGATCCGGACCTTCGTCGCCGACGGCGAGCGCCTGACGCTCCACGTGGGCGGCGGTATCACCTGGCGGAGCGATCCCGGCGAGGAGTGGCAGGAGACCGTCGACAAGGCACGCGGTCCGCTGTCGGCGATCGGCGGGCACGAGGTCCCCTCGTGACCAGCGCGAGCCAGACCAAGGAGCCGAGCCGGACCGGCCGGCCAGGCCACGTCTGGATCGATGGGCGGCTGGCCCCCGCCGACGGCGCCCACGTCTCCGTGTTCGATCGGGGGTTCCAGCTCGGTGACGGAATTTTCGAGACCCTGCGCGCGCGAGGGGGACACCCCGCCGAGCTCGACGCCCACATCGAGCGACTCCGGCGCTCGGCGGCCGGGCTGGCCATCGAGCTGCCGCCGGACATCGGAACACTGGTCAAGGGCGGGATTGACGAGATCCTCGGCGCCGAAGGCCTCGCCGGCCCGACCTCGGACGCGTCCGTCCGGATCACGATCACCCGCGGACCGTTCTTCGCGCGCGGCCTGCTGCCGACCGAAGAGACCGTGGCCCCGACGATCGCGATCCAGGCCTGGCCGGTCCTGCCGCCACCCGTCGATCACCTCGAGCGAGGACTCCACCTCGTCGCCAGCGCTATCCGGCGCGATCCGGAAAATCCTCTCGCCTCGCTCAAGACGATCAGCCGGGCCGACTACGTGCATGCCCGGCTCGAGGCCCGCCGGGCCGGCGCGGACGATGCGCTGTTCCTCACCATCGATGGCCACCTGTCCGAGGCGACCAGCGCCAA
>DASQFM010000317.1:0-2151 GCA_035633135.1 Candidatus Eiseniibacteriota bacterium | reverse complement strand
ATCCGCGCCACTGATACGAACCGGGCCGAGGTGCTGAAGCTCGTCGAGCTCAGCCGCGGCCGGGTGGTCGATCTCGTGACCGACTCGGTGATCGTCGAGGTCAGCGGGCCGGAGCGGGAGATCGACGACTTCGTCGCCCTCGTGCGCGGCTACGGCATCAAGGAGCTGGTCCGGACGGGCGCCGTCGTGATGGGGCGCGGCTCGGCATCCATCGAGGAGGCACTCAAGAAATGACGGCTCGCATGTACTACGACAACGATGTCGATGCGTCCGCCCTCGAAGGGCAGACGGTGGCGGTCATCGGCTATGGCAGCCAGGGCCACGCCCACGCCCTGAACCTGCACGAATCGGGCGTGGATGTCGTCGTCGGGCTGGCCGAGGCCTCGAAGAGCCGTCCGCTGGCCGAGGGGGCCGGCCTGCGGGTGAGCAACGTCGCCGACGCCGTCAAGGCTGCCGACGTCGTGATGATCCTCGTTCCCGACACCGCCCAGAAGGCGCTCTACGACACCGAGATCGGGCCCCATCTCCGGCCCGGACAGCTGCTGATGTTCGCCCACGGCTTCAACATCCGGTTCGGCCGGATCAAGCCGCCGGACTTCATCGACCTCGGGATGGTCGCCCCGAAAGGGCCCGGCCATCTGCTCCGCAGCGTCTACACCCAGGGCGGCGGCGTGCCCGCCCTCTTCGCGGCCGAGCAGGACCCGAGCGGGACCGGCCGCGCGCGGACCCTGGCCTACGCCCGGGCCCTCGGCGCTACCCGCGCCGGCGTGCTCGAAACGACGTTCAAGGAAGAAACCGAAACCGACCTGTTCGGCGAACAGGCCCTCCTGTGCGGCGGCGTGTCGGCCCTCATCAAGGCTGCGTTCGAGACGCTCGTCGAGGCCGGCTACCAGCCGGAGCTGGCGTACTTCGAGACGATGCACGAGCTGAAGCTGATCGTGGACCTGATGTACCGCGGCGGCCTCAACTTCATGCGCTTCAGCGTCAGCGACACCGCCGAGTTCGGCGACTACGTGTCGGGGCCGCGGGTGGCCGAGGGCGTGAAGGCGACGATGAAGGACGTCCTCGGCGACATCCAGAGCGGCTCGTTCGCCGAGCGCTGGATCGCGGTCCAGGAATCCGGCGGCGAGGAGTTCCGGCAGCTGCGCGAGCGGGATCGCAACCACCAGATCGAGCAGGTCGGCGCGGCGCTGCGGGCCCAGATGCCGTTCCTCAACCCGGTCGTCGTCCAGGCCGGCGAGGCCCAGGCCGGCGCGAGCGGCGGGGCCGGCTCCGCGGCCGCGGCCGCGACGGCCTCTGCGGGCAATCCCGGGTCGGCGGCGTCCTCTCCGGCGTCGGCGGGCCAGGGCTGATGGCGACCGCGTCACGCACCCGGGTAGGCAGGCCGGCGCGGCCGTTCGTGTCCGCCGGCAGCGTCCGCATCTTCGACACCACCCTGCGCGACGGCGAGCAGGCGCCCGGCGCCGGGCTGACGGCGGCGGAAAAGCTCGAGGTCGCGCGCCAGCTCGTCCGCCTCAAGGTCGACGTCATCGAGGCCGGCTTCCCGGCCGCCTCACCGGGCGATTTCGAGGCGGTCCAGCGGATCGCGAAGGAGACCAGGGGCGGGATCGCCGTGGCCGCCCTCGCGCGCTGTCGGGACGGTGACCCGCAGCGGGCCATCGAGGCGATCAAGGCCGCCGAGCGACCACACCTCCACGTCTTCATCGCCACCAGCGACATCCACCTCAAGCACAAGCTGCGCATGGATCGCGACGCGGCCCTGGCCGAGGCGGTGCGCTGGGTCCGCCATGGGCGTGAGAAGCTCGGCCGCGACGCCGAGATCGAGTTCAGCGCCGAGGACGCCTCGCGGACCGATCCCGACTACCTCATGCAGGTCTACGAGGCGGTCGTGGAGGCCGGGGCATCGACGGTCAACATCCCGGACACCGTCGGCTATGCCATCCCGGCCGAGTTCGGGCTGCTGGTCGAGCGGGTCGTCCGGCTCGTCGGCGACCAGGCCACGGTGTCGGTGCACTGCCACAACGACCTCGGCCTCGCGACAGCCAACACCCTGGCCGCGGTCCAGGCGCGGGCGCGCCAGGTCGAGGTCACGATCAACGGGCTCGGCGAACGCGCCGGCAACGCCTCCCTGGAAGAGGTGGTGATGGCCCT
>DASQFM010000316.1:0-6175 GCA_035633135.1 Candidatus Eiseniibacteriota bacterium | reverse complement strand
GCTCGTCCCGGAGCGGACCGTGTCCGTCGCGCCGCCGGTTCGGCACATCGCCTTCGGGACCAGCGCCGAGGAGTCGGACTGGATCGCGGCGGAGATCGCCGGGCGCGTCGCGAGCGGCGTCGCTCGGCCCCGCGACCACGCCGTGCTGGTCCGGACCAACGCGGACGCCGACCCCGTCCTGCGGGCCCTCAACCTCGCCGGCGTGCCGTGGCGCTTCTCGGGCACCTCGGGCCTCTACGCTCGTCCCGAGATCCGGCTGCTGCTGGCCGTCCTGCGCGCGGTCGCCGATCCGGGCTCGAGCGTCGACGTCTATGCCCTCGCCGCGTCGGACCGCTACGCCGTGCCCGGCAACGACCTCGGCGAGATCATGGCCTCGGCTCGTCGCCGCCATCGCTCGGCCTTCGAGGTCCTCGAGGAGCTCGAGACACAGCCCGGCATCCTGCGCCTCTCGGACGCGGGGAGGGCTGCCATTGGCCGCCTTCTCGCGGACCTGCGCCGGCTGGGCGACCTCGCCCATCGGCGACCCGCCGGCGAGGTCCTGTACCGCTTCCTGCGCGACACCGGCTGGCTGGCGAGCCTGGCCTCGACCGACAGCGTCGCGGCCGAGGAAGCATTGGCGAACATCGCCCGCTTCTTCGACATCGTGCGGGCCCAGTCGGCGCTGCTGGCCGACGATCGGGCGATCTTCCTTGCCCGCCACCTGGCGACCCTGATCGAAGCGGGCGACGATCCGCCGACGGCCGACCCGGACCCGGATCTGGACGCGGTCGCGGTCATGACCGTCCACAAGGCCAAGGGCCTCGAGTTCCCGGTCGTCTTCCTGCCCGGCCTCGTCGCCGACCGGTTCCCGAGCCGGGCCCGGCGCGACCCGCTCGGGCTGCCGGGGGCACTCGTCGACGAGGTCCCATCGGCCGCGCCCGGCGGGAGCGACGCCGACAGCCACCTCCAGGAGGAGCGGCGCCTCTTCTATGTCGCGATGACCCGGGCGCGCGACGAGCTGGTGTTGAGCCACGCCGCAGAGTCGGCCAGCGGTCGTGCGCGCCGCGTGTCGCCCTTCGTCCTCGAGGCCCTGGACCTGCCGCAGGCCGCCGGCCGTCCGGGCGCAGGCGGCGCCGCCTTCTCGGCGCTCGATCGCCTCGCGGCACTGGAAGCCACGCCGGCAGCGGCCGAGCCCGATCGAGCGCCGATCACGGGGCCGTTGCTCTTGAGCCATTCATCGATCGATGCCTACCTGACGTGTCCGCTCAAGTACAAATACGGTCAGGTCCTTCGGGTTCCCACGGCGCCGCACCACTCGCTGATCTACGGCTCGGCCCTCCACCAGGCCGTCCAGGAGTTCCACCGGGCGCACGCCCGGGGCCGCGTGCTCTCGGAGGCGGAGCTCTTCGCCGCGCTCGATGCGGCCTGGTCGAACGAGGGCTTCGTCTCACGCGAGCACGAGGCCGCCCGCCTTGACGCCGGCCGCCAGGCCCTGCGTCGGTTCCGCGAGGCGCAGCTCCAACCCGGCGCGGTGATCCCGGCCTGGGTCGAGCGGGAATTCTCGTTCGCGCTCGGCGGCGATCGGATCCGGGGCCGCTTCGACAAAGTGGACATCGAGCCGCCCGTCGGGGCGGGGGACGAGGCGCCCCCGGCGGTCTGGAGCGACGGGCCGGATGGATCCCGCGGCGGTCCGCATGGTCCTGATCAGGCGGCGCCCACGCCGGGCAATGCGCCGATCCATGGCTCGCGGGCCGATGTCGTCGAGCCGATGCTCGACCTGCTCGGCCGTGAGCGGGTGACGATCACCGACTACAAGTCGAGCGACGTGCGCGATCCGGTGCAGGCCCGGCAACGCGCGCGGGACTCCCTGCAGCTCCAGATCTACGCGATGGCCTACGAAGCGCTCAGCGGACGGCTGCCCGATGCCGTGCAGCTCCACTTCCTCGACTCGGGGCTCATCGGACGTGCCGAGGTCGACCCGATCCGACTCGGCCGCGCTCGCGACAAGATCGCCACCGCGGCGGCCGGCATCCGGGCCCGCGATTACACGCCGAAGCCATCGACCCTGGCCTGCACCTACTGCCCCTATCGCGACATTTGCCCCTCCAGCGCCGTGCGCTGATGCCTCGGACGCTCCGCCGGCCCATTCCTGCGTTGCCGCCTGCGCGCCCTCGCTCACGCACCGGAGTGCGCTCGCTCCGGTGCTCGGCGGCGCCTTGGCCTGGGCTCGGCTGAGCGCCCGAGGGTGAAACCATTGCTCGCAGTTGAGGCGATCACGTTCGATTTCGGGAACACCCTGGTGCAGGTCGATCGGGCGGGGCTCCGCCGGGTGGTCGAGGTGACAGCCGGCCGGGTCGCCGAGCGCTCCGGCATCCGCGACGTCGCCGGCTTCCTGCTCGCCTGGGCCGAGGAGCGGGAGCGCCAGTTCCGGGTGGAAGTCCCCAGGCTCCGGGAGGTGGACCTCGCCCAGCGCGTTGTCCGGGTGCTCGCCCGGATGCGCGGCATGGAGCCGCCCGCCGAGGACGATGGCTGGGATGACGCTGCGGCCGTGCGGCTGACCGAGCCCGACGAGGTCGGGGCCGCCGTGGAGGCGTACAGCGGGGCGTTCGTTGCTTCGATGCCATCCGTCGCCGGCGCAACCGAAGCCCTCGGGGCCCTCGCCGGACGCGGCTTTCGGCTGGCGATCGTCTCCAACTGGCCGCTGGCCACGACCGTCGATCGGTACGTCGAAGTGCAAGGCTGGTCGCGCCTGTTCGAGGCCATCGTCGTCTCGCAGCGGGTGGGGGTGATCAAGCCCCACCCGGCCATCTTTGCCCGAGCGGTGGCCGCCCTCGGCACCCCGGCCGAACGCATCCTGCACGTCGGCGACGACTGGATCGCGGACATCGTGGGCGCCCGAGCCGCGGGCTGGCACGCCGCCTACTTCCAGGGTCGGCAGGCCGAATCACCGCTCCCGTCATCGGTCCCGGACGCCCAATTCGAACCGGACTTCGTCATCGACGACCTGGCGGAGGTGAGCGCCAGGGTCACGCGGTGGCCGACTGCGGTCGCAACGGGATGACGCCGGGGTCGAGTCGGCCGCGGCCGCGCACGTCGGGCGCGCCCGCATGACGGCGGGCTCGCTCCGGCACCAGCCGCCACGATGACCCCTCGCGACCGGCGGGCGAGCTTCATCCTGATTGCCGCAGCGGCCGTCGCGTGGGTGCTGGTGGGGTGGATCTTCGTGAACCTGGATCCACGAGTCAGGCCCGCGTCGGAGCTGGCCGGCGCCGTCGCGATCGGGGCCGCAGGCGGCCTGACCAGCATCCCACTCTTCTGGCTGGCGTCGTTCGCGCGCCAACGCAGGATCGCCTATCGCGGCGATTGGGTCCGCGCCCTGCGGCGCGGCCTGTGGGTGGCGAGCCTGGCCGGTGGCCTGGTCCTGCTTCGCCTGGAGGGGCTGTTCCAGCCGCAGGTGGCGCTCTTCCTCGTGGCGCTGGCGGCGATCGCCGAGATCACTCTTTCGGCTCGGCGCTGACTTGCGTGTGACCCGCACGCCGGCGTCTCGCCCGGGCGGTGCTAGGATGCCTGCGGCGCCCCGCTGGACGGCGGACGAACCGGCGGCGTCGAGCGCTTCGGACCGCGCGGGCCTCGCCCCGGTCCCGGAGGAACTCGTGAGCCAGCGCCATCCCGAGGCGGCCGACCGCCCCATCGACCCGGGTGACTTCGCGGCCGGCAACGGCTGGGATGCCGAGTTCGAGACGTACTCGGACTTCGACCTTCCGACGTACGTCGGGCCGACGACGTTCTCGAACCTGCCGTGGGTGGTGGACCCGGCGGAGATCGCAGCCCGCAAGGTCGACGTCGCGATCGTCGGTGCCCCATTCGACGACGCCGTCACCCATCGGCCGGGAGCCCGTTTCGGCCCGCGCGCCATCCGCGAGGCGCAATACACCGCCGGCTCGATCAACTCCCTGCAGGTCGGAATCCAGCCGTATGAGGTCCTCGAGGTCGTCGACGCGGGCGACGCCAACATCGTGCCGACCCAGATCGGGCGATCCCACGCGATGATCTATCGCAAGGTCGAGTCGGTCGCCCGCACCGGCGCGATCCCGATCGTCCTCGGCGGCGATCACTCGATCACCTGGCCGAGCGCAACCGCGGTCGCCAATGTCCGTCGCCCTACCAGGATCGGCATGGTCCACTTCGACGCCCACGCCGACACCGCCCCCGACTCGTGGGGCCAGCTGGCCGGTCACGGCTCGCCGATGCGACGGCTGATCGAGTCCGGCGCGGTCCTCGGGCGGAACTTCGTCCAGGTCGGCCTGCGTGGCTACTGGCCGTCACCCGAGGTCCTCGAGTGGATGCGCCAGCAGGGCCTCCGCTACCACTTCATGACCGAGATCGAGGAACGCGGCGCCGAGGCCGTAGTCGACGACGCCATCGCCGAGGCCCTCGACGGTGCGGACTCGATCTACCTCTCCATCGACATCGACGTCGTCGACCCTGGGCTGGCGCCCGGCACGGGCACGCCGGAGCCGGGTGGGCTGCTGAGCCGCGAGCTGCTACGGGCGATCCGCCGGATCGTCGCCGCGGTCGACCTGGCCGGGATGGACATCGTGGAGGTCTCGCCGCCCTACGACTGGGCCGAGTCGACGGCGATGATCGCTAACCGCGCGGCCCTCGAGGCGATCTCCTCGCTGGCTCGCAAGCGCCACGAGGGCGCGACCATCCGCTGGGAAGGCGTTACGGCGCCGTCGTAGCATCGCCGGCGTGACGCTCGAGGCTGGCTCAGAGACCGCGGCCGACGCCCTCGCGCGTCTGTACGACCTCGACCTGGCCGACGATCCGGGCGACCTGGGCCTGTACGAGGCGCTCGCCGCGCGGACCGGCGGTCCGATCGTCGAGCTCGGGGTCGGCAGCGGACGCATCGCCGTGCCGTTGGCCGCGCTCGGCCACGACGTCGTCGGCATCGATCGGGACTCGGCGATGCTCACGCGTGCCCGGGCTCGGGCGGAGCGCGAAGGACCCGCGACCGCATCCCGGCTGGCGCTGGTGGAGGCCGACATGCTCGGCCCGCTGGACACCGACCCGCCGCGGAGGGGTGCGTTCCGGCTGGCGATCCTGGCCCTCAACTCGATCCTGCTCCTGGCCGGCCGTGACGAGCAGCGGCGCGTGATCCGGGTGATGGCCGAGCTGCTGGGGCCCGGCGGGATCGCGGTCGTCGATGCCTGGCAGCCGGACGTCCGGGAGCTGGTCCAGTTCGATGGCCGGCTCACGCTGGAGTGGCTGCGCCGCGACCCGGACGGCGGCAGGGACGTGGCGAAGCTGATGGCCGCGTGGTACGACGGCACCGCCCGCGTCGTCACCCTGACGACCCTGTTCGACGAAGCCGCGCCGGGCCAGCCGCCGCGCCGCTGGACTCGCTCCGACGCGCTCCGGATGGCAAGCGCCGACGACCTGCGGTCGTACGCGGAGGATGCCGGGCTGGAGATCGAACAGCTCGCCGGCGACTACGACCTGACGCCGCTGGGACCGGCCAGCGAGCGCGTCGTCCTCGTCGCCCGTCGACCCGGTCAAGCGGGCCCCTCGTGATAGGGTTGACCCGATGGCCAGCGATCAGATCAGACTCCTGCTGATCGAGGACGTCCCCCAGGTCGCGAAGTACGTGCGGAGCCTGCTCGCCCCCCAGGCGCAGATCCTCCTCGTCGACATCATCGATGACGGCTCGCGCGCGCTTGCGCTCGTCGCCGAGCAGCGACCGGACGTCGTCATGGTGGACGCGCTGCTCCAGGGCCGCGTTCGGGGGATGGCCGTAGTGCGTCAGCTCCACGAGCGAAAGCTGGGGATCCCGGTCATCGTCCTGACCGTCCCGCAACACCCGGTTCGCGCCGATCCGTCGCGCGGCATCGATAGCGTGATCTCGATGCCGTTCAATGGCTACGACCTGATCACGAAGGTGATCGCCCTCCACGAGGACCTGCAGGCGTTGGGGGAGCGGGGACCGTGCCGGATGGTGGCGGTGTTCGCCCCGAAAGGCGGGGTCGGCAAGTCAACGCTGGCCTTCAACGTGGCCTCGGCTGCGGTCGGCCTCGGCGCGCGGACGGTGCTCATCGACGGCAGCATGCAGTTCGGCGACCTGCGCTCGCTCCTCCAGGTCCCGGAGGAGGCCCCGTCCCTCCTCGACCTGCCGACCGACCACGTCACCGACGAGCAT
>DASQFM010000315.1:0-2902 GCA_035633135.1 Candidatus Eiseniibacteriota bacterium | reverse complement strand
ATGCCGAGGCCGGGGAACGTCCATGACGGGAGGCCGGCGAGCACCTCGGCGGTCGGTGGCAGGCGCAGGCCAAGGGGGCCCGGCGCCGGCTCGCCGTGGGCGAGGACGAGGCCGCGGAACCCCCGCCAGGCCTCCGTTCCGGTGATCCGTTGCTCCAGAACCGCCGGGACGAGCGACTCGAGCACAGCACCCGTGCGACCCAGGCGTATGCCCGGCCGTCGGCGGGCGAGCTGCGCGACGAGGGGATGGAGGCTCGGATCGAAGCCGCCGGCGTCGTCATCGAGGCCGAGGAA
Source organism: Candidatus Eiseniibacteriota bacterium (assembly GCA_035633135.1). GTDB lineage: Bacteria > Chloroflexota > Limnocylindria > Limnocylindrales > CSP1-4 > UBA5189. The sequence goes on along the minus strand of DASQFM010000315.1, from coordinate 2,609 downwards.
GCCGGGCAGCTCCTCGAGGAGCCGGCCGGCGCCCGGCCCCCACGCCTCGGCCCGGATCTCGTTGCCGACGACCTCGATCGCGATGGCGGCCGGTCCTTGGGCCGTCCGCGAGGTGCGGGCGACCGCCCGGCCCCCGAGCCGGATTGTCGGGTCGCCGCGACCGCGAACCAGCGGTCCGAGCGTGCCGATGAGGTCCAAAGGTCGGTCAATCGGGATCGTGAGCTGCGCCACGCTTCGATCCTACTGACACACGTCCGAGATGGCCGCCCGCTCCCGAGCAATGGCTGCGTACACACGTGCGCGGGTAGGTTCCTTCGACGTGCGACTCCCCAGAGTTGCCGCGCGCGCCGCGCTCACCGCGGTGCTCGCCTCGGTCTCCATCACGGCAGGCGTCGGCTCGCAGACGGTCCAACGAACCGAAATCGATCCGCTCGCCTTCCGGCCCATCCGGCTGGCCCAGCCCTCCGGAACGGAGACGGCGCCTCTCAATCCTGATCTACGCGATGAATTAGCCGCCAACCTGGGCCCCACCGAGGTGCTCATGGAGCCGGCGCCGTCGCGCGCGTCCGACGAGCGCCCGGCGGTCGAAGTGCCGACCCCGGAGGCGGTGGTCGTCAACCCCTGGACGTGGGATCGCCACATGAGCTGGTATGGCCCGGGCTTCTACGGGAAGGGGACCGCCTGCGGCTACACGCTCACCGAAGGCCTGCTCGGCGTCGCCCATCGGACGCTGCCGTGCGGCACCCTGGTGACGTTCAGGAATCCGAGGAATGGCCTCCAGATCACCGTCCCGGTCGTCGACCGGGGCCCGTATGTGGCCGGCCGCACCTGGGACCTCACCGGCGGTGCCTGTTCGGCGATTGCGCATTGCTGGACGGGCCCCGTCCAGTGGCACCTCGGAGGGTAAGGCGGCGCGGCCTTGGCCGGCACCCTCCCGAGCGGCGCAGCAATGACCGGCGGTACTCTCCCTCGGTGGACCGCTGGCAGACGATCGTCGAGCCCTTTCGGATCCACTCCGTCGAGCCGATCCGCCTGACCACCGTCGAGCAGCGTGACGTCGCGCTCGAGGCCGCCGGCTATAACCTCTTCAATCTCCACGCCGACGACGTCCTGATCGACCTCCTGACCGATTCGGGCACCGGCGCCATGTCGCGCGACCAATGGGCGGCGATCCAGCACGGTGATGAGAGCTATGCCGGCTCGCCATCGTGGTTCGCCTTCCTCGAGAGCGTCCAGACGCTGTTTCCGTTCCGCCACGTGATCCCGACCCACCAGGGCCGGGCGGCCGAGAAGATCCTGTTTTCCGTCATCGGCGGCCCGGGCAAGGCAATCCCCAACAACACCCATTTCGACACGACCCGGGCCAACGTCGAGTTCAGCGGTGCCGAAGCGGTCGACCTGGTGATCCCGGAGGGCCGCGACCCGGCGGCGCTCCACCCGTTCAAGGGCAACATGGATGTCGCCGCGCTCGACCGCTTTCTGACCGAGCACGGAGGAAGCGTCCCCGTCGTCTTCGTCACCGTGACCAACAACTCGGGCGGCGGGCAGCCGGTGTCGCTGGAGAACCTGCGAGCCGTCCGGGCCGTCTGCGACGCCCACGGCGTGCCCTTGTTCCTGGACGCCTGCCGGTTCGCCGAGAACGCTTGGTTCATCAAGCTCCGCGAGCCGGGCCAGGCGGATCGATCGATCCCCGACATCGTCCGCGACATGGCCGCCCTCGCCGACGGGATGACCATGTCCGCCAAGAAGGACGGGCTCGCCAACATCGGCGGCTGGCTGGCGCTGAACGATGACCGCCTCGCCGAGCAGTGCCGCAACGTCCTGATCCTGACCGAGGGCTTCCCGACCTACGGCGGGCTCGCGGGACGCGATCTCGAAGCCATCGCCCAGGGCCTTCGCGAGGTCGTCGACGAGGATTACCTCCGCTACCGGATCCGCTCCACGGCCTACCTCGGCGAGGCCCTCGACGCCTCAGACGTGCCGCTGGTCAAGCCATTCGGCGGCCACGCCATCTACCTCGACGCGCGAGCCCTCCTGCCGCACATCCCGCCGCTCGAGTATCCCGGTCAGGCGCTGGCGATTGCCCTCTACCGCGAGGGCGGAATCCGCGGCTGCGAGATCGGAACCGTGATGTTCGGGCGCCATCCGGACGGTACCGAGAGCCCGGCGCCGATGGACCTCGTCCGCCTCGCGATCCCGCGCCGGACCTATACGCAGAGTCATATCGATTATGTCGTCGAGGTCGTCCGCTGGGTTGCCCGAAGAGCCACCGACCTGCGGGGCCTCCGGATCGTGGAGGCTCCGCCGGCCCTGCGCCACTTCACCGCGCGGTTCGCGCCGCTGTAGCGAATCATGGACTGGGGGCGGTCTGCGCCTCCGCCGGTTGTTCGGCGCCGGTCCCGTTCTGCGGCGTCCCGTTGTGCGGCATCCCGTTCTGCGGCGCTGCGCCGAGCTGGATCTGGGGCGTCTCGTAGGGGGGCTCCGGCTCGTCGGCGTAGACGGGCAGGCTGAACCCGAACTCCGACCCGCCCTGGGCCAGCGGGCGGGCCCAGATCCGGCCGCCCATCGTCGTCACCAGCTCGCGGCACACGAACAGGCCGATGCCCGCG
>DASQFM010000314.1:0-2104 GCA_035633135.1 Candidatus Eiseniibacteriota bacterium | reverse complement strand
GCCATCGGGTCGCTACTTGGTGATGCTGGTGACGGCGCCGGCGCCGACGGTCCGGCCGCCTTCGCGGATGGCGAAGCGCTGGCCGGTCTCGAGGGCGATCGGGGTGATCAGCTCGACGCCCATCTCGACGTTGTCGCCGGGCATCACCATCTCCGCCCCGTCGGGCAGGCTGATGGCCCCCGTGACGTCGGTCGTGCGGAGGTAGAACTGGGGCCGGTAGCCGTTGTAGAACGGGGTATGGCGGCCGCCCTCTTCCTTGGTCAGGACGTAGACCTGGGCCTTGAAGGTGGTGTGGGGCGTGACCGAGCCACTCTTGGCCATGACCTGGCCGCGCTCGATGTCGTCGCGCTCGATGCCCCGCAGGAGGCAGCCGACGTTGTCGCCGGCGCGGCCCTCGTCGAGCAGCTTCTTGAACATCTCGACGCCGGTGACGACGACCTTGCGGGTCGGCCGGACGCCGACGATCTCGACCTCGTCGCCGACCTTGACGATGCCGCGCTCGATGCGCCCGGTGGCGACGGTCCCCCGGCCCTTGATCCCGAAGACGTCCTCGACCGGCATCAGGAACGGCTTGTCGATGGGCCGCTCCGGGGTCGGGATGTAGGTGTCGACCGCGTCCATCAGCTCGGCGATGGGGCCATACGCGGGGGCCGTCGGGTCGTCACCGGCTTCGAGGGCTTTGAGGGCCGAGCCGCGGATGACCGGCACGTCGTCGCCCGGGAAGTTGTTCTTGGTCAGGAGCTCGCGGACCTCGAGCTCGACGAGGTCGAGGAGCTCCGGGTCGTCGACCGCGTCGACCTTGTTGAGGAAGACGACGATGTAGGGCACCTCGACCTGGCGGGCCAGGAGGATGTGCTCTCTGGTCTGGGGCATCGGCCCGTCGGTCGCGGCGACGACCAGGATGGCGCCGTCCATCTGGGCGGCGCCGGTGATCATGTTCTTGATGTAGTCGGCGTGGCCCGGGCAGTCGACGTGGGCGTAATGCCGCGCGTCGGTCTCGTACTCGACGTGGGCGATGGCGATGGTGATCCCGCGCTCGCGCTCCTCGGGGGCGTTGTCGATCGATTCGAAGGCCCGGTACTCGGCCTCGCCCTTGAGGCTCAGGTACTTCGTGATCGCCGCGGTCAGGCTGGTCTTGCCGTGGTCGATGTGGCCGATCGTGCCGATGTTCACGTGCGGCTTGGTGCGCTCGAACTTCTTCTTGGCCACAGGACCTGTCTCACTCCAGACTGGTGGCGGTCGGGCCCTCGCGGGCACGGCTTCGCCGGTGATCATGGCTTCCGGGGATGCCAGAGGTCATGGAGCCCACAATCGGGTTCGAACCGATGACCTCTTCCTTACCAAGGAAGTGCTCTGCCGACTGAGCTATGTGGGCCCGAGGGCTTCGCGGATGGAGCCGACGACGGGACTCGAACCCGGAACCGGCGGTTTACAAAACCGCTGCTCTACCAATTGAGCTACGTCGGCGGCGCGCATGGACAAATAAAGGTGCCCCAGCGCCCGGAGATGATAGGGCCGGGCGCGCGAGACGGTCAAGCGTGAGAGCTCGAGCGTCGGCGCCGCGGCGGTTCGCCCGGCAGGACGGCCTCGATGTCGGGAGCGGCGGCAGGCTTCGCGTCGGGAACTGCCTCCTGGGCGAGCTCGGGAGCCACATCCGGCGCTGCCGTCGCCTCGGAGGGCGCCTTCGATCGCTTCGATCGCACCTCCCTGGGAGTGGCTGGCTCCCCAGCGGTCGGGTCCGGTCCCTCGTCGCTGGTGTCCGGAACGGCCGTGGAAATCACTTTCGATCGCTTCGATGTCGTCCGCTTCGGCGCCGCGGGCACGTCACCCGTCGAATCGCCTGTGAGGGGAGCGACGCCGGCGGGCGCCGGTGCTTCCTCGGGCTCGATGGCAGGCTCCAGCCGATCGGGCTCGCCCCGGCGGCGAGGGGGACGGATGGCGATCCCCTCCCCGTCCGCGGGCTTCGCGTCGGGGTCCCGCTGGCCGAGCGCCTCGAAGAGGAGGATCGAGCCGGCCACCGCAGCATTGAGTGAGCCGATCGAGCCGCGCATCGGGATCCTGACGAACAGGTCGCAGCGACGTCGAATGGCCGGACCGAGACCCT
>DASQFM010000313.1:0-7988 GCA_035633135.1 Candidatus Eiseniibacteriota bacterium | reverse complement strand
CCCCCGCAGGTCTGCCTGGCGGGCGCTCATCGACGCCTCCGAATCCGAGCCGATGATCCGGACGCCCCGGATATGCAGATCGGTCAGGGCCGCGGCGAGATCGTCGACCGGACACAGCAGGAGATGCTCCGTCGCGCCGGCCGAGGCCTTCACCGCCGCCGGAGTGAGCGGCGCCTGGCGCTCGGTCGGGAAGACGACGCCGTGGACGCCCGCCGCTTCCGCGCTTCGAAGGAGCGTCCCGACGTTCTGAGGGTCCTCGAGCGAGTCGAGCACGAGGACGAACGCCGGCTCGGCGCGCTCGATCGCGCGGGCAAGGGCCTCGTCGAGGGTCGAGAAGCTGCGCGGCTCGACGACGAGCGCGATCCCCTGGTGGCCGTCGAAACCGGCGACCGCGGTCAGGGATCCGCCCTCGACCTCGACGATCGGAATCCGAAGGGTTGTCGCGTGGAGCACGATCCGCTCGAGCGCCTGGCGGCGGTGGGGAACGACCAGCAGGCGGATGGCGGGCCGGCGAGCGGCGAAGGCTTCCTCGACGGGCCGCCGCCCGGCGACGAGCTCTTCGTCCTCCGCGAGCTCGATCTCGGGGGCCGCGCGCGCCTCCGCCGACCAGGCCGGCGGTCGATCGAACCCCTGTCGAGGCCCGGGTCCGGGACGGAATTCTCGGCCAGGAGGGTACCCCGGGCCGGCACGAAAACCACCGCCAGGGCGCGGCGGAACTGCGCCTCGAGGTGGATCGGCTGGACGCCGCTGCTGGCGCGGTCCCGACGGGCGCTCAGGGCGATCGAACCGCGGCGGACCTTCGCGGGGGCCGCGATCGGCGGACCATGGAGGCCGTTCTCGACCTCCGGTCGACGGACGACCTACCGGTCGGCCACCGCCCGGCCGGGGTGCATATCTCGGTGGGCCTTGTCGCGATCCTCGATCTCGGTCTTGATGACGTTCGTCGTCACGTGCCCACGGCGGTGGCTCCTGGGATGGATGACCGCGCCGCGGGCCCGGTCCGGTGCCACCGGCGCGATCTTCGGTGGAAGCGTCCCACGGGGGGGGTGGCCCAGGGCGTCGGTCGAACGCCGGACGACCTGCACGCGGCCGATCGGGCGGACGCCGGTCGCCGGTCGACCGGTCGACCGGTCGGCCTCCGTACCCGGGCCGGCCGGATGCGCCTCGACTGAACGTCGGCCGGCCGCCGGCGGGTCGGTTCCCTCGCGGTCGCTCCTCGCGCGGCCTGTCGCCACGCGGCCTGTCGTCGCGCGGCCGATCGTCGCGGGCGGGGCCCCCGGCGGCGCGACCCGCTCGTGAGCTCGGGGGCTCGCCCGGCCCAAAGCCGAATCCTCGCCGCGCCGGACGGTCGCCGCCCCCCGCTGCACCTGGGTCATCCCGGCCGGAGTCGCCCGGAGGCCTATGGCGCCCCCCGGCGGGTCGGGGGCCCGCGCCGCCGGGGCGCTCTCGCCCACCGGACGGTCGGCCACGATCACGATCGCGCGGCCCCCCAGCTGAGCGCCTGGCGCCGGCCCGATCGCCGGACCGGGACGCGCCATCCGCGCCGGGGGCGGGCCGCTCGCGGCGTCCATTCGTCGGCTGCTGTCGCTCGTCCCCCTCGCGGCCCGGCTGATCGGTCATCGGGACGGCTCCAGGAGGCGCCAGCGCTGCCCATCGCGGGTGTCTTCGACCGCAACCCCCAGGTCGGCGAGCTCGTCGCGAAGGCTATCGGAGGCGGTCCAGTCATGGGCGGCTCGCGCTGCGAGACGAGCCTCGAGCAGTTCCGGAGCCCCCGCCGGCAGGTCGGCAGTCTCGCCGGGCAGGATCGCCAGCACCTCGTCCAGCTCCCGCACGAACCGGACGATCCGCTCGGCGTCGGCCGTCGAGAGGCTTCGGTCGGCGACCCGGCGGTTCACCTCGCGAACCAGCTCGAAGACGCTCCCCAGCGCCCCCGACGCATTGAGATCGTTGTCCATCGCCGCTTCGAAACCTGCCCTCGTCTCGTCGAGGAGCGCCGGCAGCCCTGGATCGTCAGGGCGGCTCTCGGCATAGACCGCCAGCGCGGCGAGGAGCGCGTCGAGGCGCTCGAGGGCGGCTGCCGCGGCGGGCAGGGAGTCGTCGGTGTAGTCGAGGCTCTGGCGGTAATGGACGGAGATGAGCGCGAGCCGCAGCGCCCGCGGCGAGACCCCCGCGTCGAGGAGCTCGGCAACCGAGAAGATGTTGCCGACCCGGCGGGCCATCTTCTGGCCGGCGAGTCGGAGGTGGGCGCAATGCAGCCACGTCCCGACGAACGGCTCGCCGGTCGCCGCTTCGCTCTGGGCGATCTCGTCTTCGTGGTGAGGGAAGATGAGGTCGATCCCGCCGGTGTGGATGTCGAATGACGGGCCGAGATGCTTGATGCTCATCGCCGAGCACTCGATGTGCCAGCCCGGCCGACCGGGCCCGATCGCGGTCTCCCAGGCGGGGTCACCGGGCTTGGGGGCTTTCCACAGGGCGAAATCGCGGACGTCATCCTTGCCATAGTCATCGGCTTCGACCCGCTCCCCGACTCGGAGCTGGGTGGGATCGAGCCGGGCCAGCCGGCCGTAGGCCGGCCACGATGCGATCCGGAAGAAGATCGACCCGTCCGGCGTTCGATAGGCGTGGCCCTTCTCGAGGAGCGGCTCGATCAGGCCGACGATCGGCTCGATGTGCTCCGTCGCCCGCGGCACGACGTCCGGCGTCGTCATCCGCAGGGCCACGGTGTCCTTGATGAACTGTCCGATCCACCGCTCGGTCAGCTCGCGGATGGACACTCCCGCCTCGGCCGCGCGCTCGATGATCCGGTCGTCGATGTCCGTGATGTTCATGACCCAGGTGACACGCAGGCCGCGGTAACGCAGGTAGCGGACCAGGACGTCCGCGAACAGGAACGATCGGAAGTTGCCGATGTGGGTCGGGCCGTAGACCGTCGGACCGCAGCTGTACATCCGGACGTGGCCCGCCTCGAGCGGCACGAGCGCTCGCGTCACGCCCGACAGGGTGTCCTGGAGCGACAGGGTCACGATGCGGGAGCGTCCGGGCTCGTGGCGAGCGGCGGGCCGATGGGCACGAGCGTGGCGATTGCCTGGGCGAGGATGCCCCGCCCGGCGCCCGGGTCGCCGGACAGGTTGCCCGTCGAGGCCTTGACGCTGATCGCCGCGGCGTCGAGCCCAAGGAGCGTGGCGATGGCCGCCCGCATCTCGTCCAGGCGGCTTCCGAGCCTGGGCCTGGCTGCGACGATGGTCAGGTCGGCCGCCACAACGCGCCAGCCGCCGGCGGCGAGCCGGCGCACGACGTCCTCGAGGAGGGCCGCGCTGGCGATGCCGTCGGGCGTCCGCTGGTCGGCCGGGTACAGCCGGCCGAGGTCGCCGAGCCCGGCGCCCCCGAGCAGGGCATCGGCCAGCGCATGCAGCGCGACGTCGCCGTCGGAATGGCCGAACAGGCGGGGCGCCCCGGCGATCTCGATGCCGCCCAGGCGCAGCGGCTCAGCGGGCCCGAAGGGATGGCTGTCGACGCCGAGGCCCACCCGCTGGCCCACCGGTTGGCCCTCCACCGGTCAGGTGTGGCGTGGCTGGGCGAAGATCATCCGGCCGGCCACCGTCTGGAGCACCCGCGTGACGGTGACGTCGATCTCGCTGTCGATCGATCGTGCGCCGCCCTCGACGACCACCATCGTGCCGTCGTCGAGATAGCCGACCCCCTGGCCGAAGTCCTTGCCCGGCTGCATCACCCGCACTCGAAGCTCCTCGCCGGGCAGCAGGTTCGGCTTGACGGCGTTCGCCAGGGCATTGATGTTCAGGACGCGGACGCCCTGCAGCTGGGCGATGCGGTTGAGATTGAGGTCATTCGTCAGGATCGCCCGGCCGTCGCGGCGGGCGAGGTCGACGAGCTTCGAGTCGACCTCCTCGATGCCGGGGGCGTCCTCGTCGCTGATCACGATCGGGGTCGTCCCGATCTTCTGCATCCGGCCCAGGATCTCGAGGCCGCGGCGGCCCCGGAGCCTGCGAAGGCCGTCGGAGCTGTCCGCCAGCCGCTGGATCTCGCCGAGGACGAATCGGGGGACCGTCAGCGTGCCGTACAGGAATCCCGATTCGGCGATCTCGGCGATGCGGCCGTCGATGATCGCGCTCGTGTCGACCAGGATGTGCGGGCTGCCCGGCCCGCCGCCGCCGTCGGAAGCCCGGCGACGCAGGACACCAACCGATTCGGCCGCTCGCAGCAGGTCATGCCGTTTGGCAACGGTCAGGCCGACCATCCCCAGCCCGCAGAACAGCGAAACGGCCAGCGGTGCCCACGTCCCGTACGGCTCCGGAAAGGCCCCCAGCGGGATGCCGAGCAGGAGGCCCACCAGGAGTCCCAGGATCAGCCCGATCACCGCGGCGACGAACTCGGCCGTCGACAGCAGCTGGACAGAACGCAGCGCCGCGCGGGCGGGAATGATCGTCAGGTGCGGCAGCGCCGAGAAGCCAACGACGCTCCAGGCCACGACCCAGCCAATCGCCAGCAGCCCGCTGCCCGGCGCCTGGTCGAACACGGCCAGCTGCTGGATGATCAGGATGATCCCGAACAAGCCGCCCAGCGCGGCGCCAAGGATCCGGATGGAGCGGGTCACTGCGTTTCCTCGGGTGAGGCTCTGCGGCCGCTGGAGGTCGACCGCTCCCGACGAGGCGTAAGGCTCGCGAAGTTGTCCTTTCAGCCTAGCACCGGGGACGCGCCGGGCGCCGCCTGCTGAACGGGCGGCGGCGGCTCAGGCTCAAGCAGCGGCAACTCAGGCGCGGGCGGCGTGGCCGCGTCGCGGGCGGCCAGGGCAGCGGCGATTGCCTCACGCAGCGAGGCCGCCGCGATGACCTCGAGCCCCGGCACCGACGGCGGACGCCCGCGGCTCGTCGCCGGGATGATGGCGCGGCTGAAGCCGAGGCGAGCGGCCTCCCGCAGCCGGCGCTCGATCCCGCCGACCGTGCGCAGCTCGCCGAGGAGGCCCACTTCGCCGACGGCCACCGTGCCCGGCGCGATCGGCCGGTCCCGGAGGGATGACGCGAGGGCGAGGGCGAGCGGCAGGTCCAGGCCCGGCTCGGCCAGCGCGAGGCCGCCGGCCAGGTTGGCGTACACGTCGTGGCTGCCGAGGCCGATCCCGGCTCGTCGGCCGAGGACCGCGGCAAGCAGGGCCAGCCGGTTGGGGTCGATTCCGGAGACGCGCCGGGCCGGCGTGCCGAACCCGGACGGGGCGACGAGCGCCTGGACCTCGACCAGCAGCGGCCGCGTTCCCTCCATCGTCGCCGCGACGACGCTGCCGGGCGCCGCGGCCTCGTGCTCGATCAGGAACGCGCGCGCGGGGTCGTCGACCTCGGACATCCCGGTCTCGCCGAGCTCGAAGACGCCGATCTCGTCGGTCGAGCCGAAGCGGTTCTTGGTCGCCCGCAGGAGCCGCAGGACGCCCGATCGCTCGCCGCCCAGCTCCAGGACGGCGTCGACGAGATGTTCGAGCGCCTTCGGGCCGGCGATCGAGCCTTCCTTGGTCACGTGGCCGACGAGGATGACCGCGATCCCGTCGCCCTTTGCCAGCTCGATCAGCCGCAGCGCGGCCTCGCGAACCTGGCCGACGCTGCCCGCGGGGCCGTCGAGCTCGTCCACGGTCATCGTCTGGATCGAATCGACCACCAGCAGCGCCGGCGCCATCGAGCGTGCCAGCTCGACGATCCGGCCGACCTCGTTCTCGGCCACGACGTGGATCGCTTCGCCAGCCCGGCCCGCGGTCAGGCCCAGCCGCGAGGCCCGCAGGCGCACCTGCGCCGCCGACTCCTCGCCGGTGGCGTAGAGCGCGTGGCCGCTCCCCGAGCCCACGAAGCCGGCCGCAACCTGGAGCAGCAGCGTCGACTTGCCGACGCCCGGCTCGCCGGCCAGGAGCACCACCGATCCCGGCACCAGGCCGCCGCCGAGGACCCGGTCCAGCTCGCCGATCCCGACCGAGGCGCGGGCGTGGCTGACGTCGTCGATCCTCGAGAGCGGAACGGCGGCCGGAGCGAGGCCGGGCTCGCGAACGCGGGAGCGCGCCTGCTCCGCACGGGTCGGCACGCGCACGACCGACTCAACCAGGGTGTTCCAGGCGTCACACGCCCGGCACTGACCCTCCCAGCGGAGGTAGGAGGCGCCGCACGCCTGGCAGACGAAGCGGCTCTCGGCCCGCGCCACGGCCGGCCTAGGCGACTTCGACCGGCGTCTTGTGCTCCGCGGCGGACATCACCAGGCCACCGTCGCCGTCGCGTCCGACGACGATCGTCGTGCCCGGCTCATAGCGGCCGAGCAGGAGGTGCTCGGCGAGCACATCCTCGATCAGGTTCTGGATGACGCGGCGCAGCGGTCGTGCCCCGAACGACGGATCCCAACCCAGCTTGATGAGATGGTCCTTCGCCTCCTGGGTGACCTCGAGGTCCATGCCCTGCGCCTTGAGCTGGTCGCGCACTCGCCGCAGCATGAGGTCGACGATCTGGCGGATCTCGTCGTTGGTGAGGGTCCGGAAAACGACCGTCGCGTCGATCCGGTTCAGGAACTCAGGCCGGAAGCTGGTCTTCAGCTCGGCCTGGACCTTGTCCTTCATCAGCTCGTACGACGACTCGCGCTGGCCGGCCTCGTTGTCCGACTGGGGCCGGAAGCCGAGCGAGGAATTCGTCTGGAGCTGCCTCGCGCCGAGATTGGAGGTCATGATGATGATCACGTTCCGGAAGTCGACCCGGCGGCCCTTGGCATCGGTCAGCTGCCCGTCCTCCAGGATCTGGAGAAGGATGTTGAAGACCTCCGGGTGGGCCTTCTCGACCTCGTCGAGGAGGACGACGGCGTAGCTCTTGCGCCGGACGGCCTCGGTCAGCTGGCCGCCCTCGTCGAACCCGACGTAGCCGGGTGGGGCACCGACGAGCCGGCTCACGTTGTGGCGCTCCATGAACTCGCTCATGTCGATCTTGATGAGCGTGTCCTCGCTGCCGAACATGAACTCGGCCAGCGCCTTCGCAAGCTCCGTCTTTCCGACGCCGGTGGGGCCGAGGAAGATGAACGATCCGATGGGCCGCTTGGGATCCTTGAGCCCGGCACGCGCACGCCGGACGGCCCGCGACACGATCTCGATCGCCTCGTGCTGGCCGATCACCCGGTTGTGGAGCGCGTCCTCCATGTGGAGCAGGCGCTCGGATTCCTCCTGGGCGATCCGCGTCACTGGGATGCCCGTCCACATCGCGACGACGTGGGCGATCTCCTCCTCGTCGACGGTCGGGGCGTCGCCGGCGATGGTGGCCTGCCACTCGGCGCGCAGGAGGTCGACCTTTTCGCGGGCGGTCGATTCCTCTTCGCGCAGCTTGGCCGCGGCCTCGTAGTCCTGGGAGTTGATCGCCCCGTCCTTCTCCTTGGTCACGCGGTCCAGCTCGCGCTGGGCCTCGCGCAGCGGCGGCGGAGCGGACGCATGGCGGAGCCGGACCCGGCTGGCCGCTTCGTCGATGAGATCGATGGCCTTGTCCGGGAGGTGGCGGTCGGCGATGTAGCGGATCGACAGGTCGACGGCGGCCTTCACCGCGTCGTCCGTGATCGTGACCTTGTGGTGCTGCTCGTAGCGCTCGCGGATGCCCATCAGGATCTCGATGGTCTGGTCGAGCGTCGGCTCCTCGACCATGACCGGCTGGAAGCGCCGCTCCAGCGCGGCGTCGCGCTCGATGTACTTGCGGTACTCGTCCAGGGTGGTGGCGCCAATGCACTGCAGCTCGCCGCGGGCGAGCGGCGGCTTGAGAATGTTGGCGGCGTCAATGGCGCCTTCGGCCGCGCCGGCGCCGACGAGCGTGTGGAGCTCGTCGATGAACAGGACGGCGTCGTTGGTGTTCCGGAGCTCCTCGATGATCTTCTTCAGGCGCTCCTCGAACTCGCCGCGGTACTTCGTCCCGGCCACGAGCGAACCGATGTCGAGCGTCAGGACCCGCTTGTCCGCCAGCGTCTCCGGCACGTCGCCGTTG
>DASQFM010000312.1:0-5037 GCA_035633135.1 Candidatus Eiseniibacteriota bacterium | reverse complement strand
TCCCGAAGCCCGGTGTCCTCCTGACCATGAACCTGACCGCGGTGACGAGCAAGTGAGGGAGCGCCCGAGCGCAGCCCGCGCTCAATGCGCACAATTGAGCACCACTGCGGCGTAGATCTCGGAGGCGGTGCCGTGCACACGATCAAGGTCCAATCACCTGACGGGACCTCGATTGCGGTCGACGTATCGGGCGCCGGGCCGGCGCTCGTGCTGCTGCACGGCAGTCTCGTTCTTGCGGACTACTGGGACGCCGTCCTGCCGGCCTTGGCTGAGCACTTCACGGTGTACGCGGTGGAGCGGCGGGGCCGCGGTCGGAGTCCGGCCGCATCGCACACCCTCGAACGCGAGCGCGAAGACGCGACCGCGGTGATCGAGTCGATCGGCGCACCGGTCCACCTGCTGGGGCACTCGTGGGGCGCCGTCGTGGCGCTGCTTGCTGCCCAGGTGACGACGAACATCGCGCGGCTGATCCTGTACGAGCCGCCCCTGCCGCTGGTCGCTCCGGTCGTGTCCGGCGAGCGCCTTGCAGAGGCCCACCTTCTCGGCGAGCGCGGGGACTGGGTCGGCAGCCTCAGGGTAGCCTTGCGGAGCGTTGGCATCGAAGATGGGTACCCGGAATCGGACGTCGACGATTCGCCCATCTCGTGGCCTGCGATGGTGCGGTCGATGCCAAGCTGGCTCCCCGAGCTGGACGAATGTGTGGCGCTTTCGCCCGACCCGAATTCCTGGGTGGTCGCCCAGGAAACGCTCGTCCTCGTGGGTACGGAACATCCGCAGCGGACGATGCAGAAGCTCCTGTGCGTTCAACGCAACGCGCGGATTTGGAGCCTTCCCGGCCAGGGGCACGAGGCGCCGATCACCGCGCCGAGCCTGTTCGCGTCCGAGGTGATCCGGTTCCTCGCAACGTAAAGGCATTCGGCGGGCGCGGCTACCATTAGCCTCCCGTGGCCCTCGCGTCGAACGACTTCGTCCACCTCCACACCCACTCGGAGTTCAGCCTGCTCGACGGGCTGGGGCGGATCGTCGACCTTGTCGATGAGGCCTCCGCGAAGGGCTTCGACAGCCTCGCCCTGACCGATCACGGCGCCCTCTACGGCGCCGTTGCGTTCCACCAGGCGGCATCCGCCAAGGGCATCAAGCCGATCATCGGCGTCGAGACCTACGTCGCCCGCCGGTCGATGACCGACAAGGAAGGCAAGGCCGACGCCCAGCCGTTCCACCTCGTGCTGCTGGCCACGAATCAAGTCGGCTACCGCAACCTGTGCCGGCTCGTGACCGACGCCCACATCGACGGCTACTACTACAAGCCGCGGATCGACCGCGAGCATCTGGCCCGCCACAGCGAGGGCCTGATCGGGCTGTCCGCCTGCCTCAACGGCGAGGTTTCGAGAGCGCTCGAGGTCGACGACTGGGAGCTGGCCCGGAGCCTGGCGGGGGAGTACGGCGACATCCTCGGCAAGGACCGCTTCTTCCTCGAGCTGCAGGACCACGGCCTGCCCGAACAGCGGCGGCTCAACGAGCAGCTGCTCCGGCTGGGACCCGAGGTCGGCCTGCCGCTCGTGGTCACCAACGACCTGCACTACGTCCGCCGCGAGCAGTCCCTGGCCCACGACGTCCTGCTGTGCGTCGGCACCGGGTCCAACGTCGACACGCCCGGCCGGATGAAGTTCGAGAGCGACGAGTTCTTCCTCAAGTCGGCGGCCGAGATGGCGGCCCTGTTCCCGGACCAGCCCGAAGCTGTCACCAACTCCAAGCGCATCGCCGAGATGTGCGACCTCGAGCTGCCGATCGGCCAGCTCCGGATTCCGCATTTTCCGGTTCCCGACGGCGAGACGGCGGAGACCTGGCTGGCCAAGGAATGCCAGCGCGGCCTCGCGTGGCGCTACGGCACCGTGACTCCGCAGCTGCAGCAACGCCTCGACTACGAGCTCGGCGTGATCACCTCGATGGGCTACGCCGGCTACTTCCTGATCGTCGCCGACTTCATCCGATTCGCGCGGGAGCGGGGCATCCAGACGACGTGCCGCGGCAGCGCGCCGGGCTCCATCGTGACCTACACCCTCGGCATCACGCCCGTCGATCCGATCGCCTACGACCTGCCGTTCGAGCGGTTCCTGAACCCCGACCGCGTGACGATGCCCGACATCGACGTCGACTTCCAGGATGACCGGCGCGACGAGGTCATCGCCTACGTCGCCCGGAAGTACGGCCAGGACCACGTCGCCCAGATCATCACCTTCGGGACGATGCTCGCCCGCGCCGCGATCCGCGACGTCGGGCGGGTGCTTGGCCATTCCTACGGCGAGGTCGACCGGATCGCCAAGGCCGTTCCGAACCAGCTCGGGATCCGGCTCGACGAGGCGCTCCAGATTGCGCCGCTCCTGCGCGAGCAGTACGACACCGACCCGGCGGTCAAGAAGGTCATCGATTTCGCGAAGCAGCTCGAGGGAGTCGCCCGCAACGCCTCGACCCACGCCGCCGGGGTGGTCATCAGCCGCGAGCCGTTGACCGAGCTCATGCCGCTCCAGAAGGCCACGAACTCCGACGCCCTGATGACCCAGTACGAGATGCACGCCATCGAGGCGCTGGGCCTGCTCAAGTTCGACTTCCTGGGGCTGTCGAACCTGACGATCCTCAAGAATGCGGTCGACCTCATCAAGTCGCACCGCGGCGTGGACGTCGATCTCGACCGGATCCCCCTCGACGACTCGAAGACGTTCGAGCTGCTGGCCTCGGGCGAGACCACCGGCATCTTCCAGCTCGAGTCGGCGGGCATGCGGCGCTACGTCCGGGAGCTGCGGCCGACCAGCGTCTTCGACCTCGCCGCGATGGTCGCGCTGTACCGGCCCGGGCCGATGGAGAACATCCCCGCCTATATCCGGCGCAAGCACGGCGAAGAGGAAGTCCGCTACCTCCACCCGCTGCTGGAGCCGTTCCTGAAGCGGACCTACGGGATCTTCGTCTACCAGGAAGACATCATGGCCGCGGCCATCGCCCTGGGCGGCTTCAGCGGCCCCGAGGCGGACACCCTCGGGTACGCGATCCGGAAGAAGAAGTCCTCGGTCCTGCGGGCCCAGAAAGAGAAGTTCGTCCGGCAGGCCGCCGAGCGCGGGGTCGAACCGCGGGTCATCGACGCTGTCTTCGCCGCGTTCCAGCCGTTCGAGCGCTACGGCTTCAACAAGGCCCAC
Organism: Candidatus Eiseniibacteriota bacterium; assembly: GCA_035633135.1. Taxonomy (GTDB): domain Bacteria; phylum Chloroflexota; class Limnocylindria; order Limnocylindrales; family CSP1-4; genus UBA5189. The sequence continues at coordinate 1,849 of DASQFM010000312.1, read as the reverse complement.
GCCACCTGCTACGGCCTGATCGCCTACCAGACCGCGTATCTCAAGGCCAACTTCACGGTCGACTACATGACCGCGGTGCTCTCGGCGTTCCGCGACAACGAGGAGAAGGTCGCTGCGGCCGTCGCCGAATGCCGCCGCCTCGGCATCGAGGTCCGGCCCCCGGACGTGATGCGCAGCGCGATGGAGTTCACCGTCGAGGACGAGGCGATCCGGTTCGGGCTCCTGGCGGTGAAGAACGTCGGCCAGGGTGCGATCGAGTCGATCGTCGCGGCGCGGGACGCCGAGGGACCGTTCAAGTCGCTGCGCGACTTCTGCGAGCGGGTCGACCTGCGGCTCGTCAACTCTCGCGTCATCGAGGCCCTCGGCTGGGTCGGCGCGCTGTCGAAGTTCGGGCACCCCGCCCAGATCATCGAAGCCCTGCCGAGCATCCTGCCGTCCGCCCAGGCGGTGCAGCAGCAGAACGCGACCGGCCAGATCTCGGCCTTCGAGCTCATGTTCGCGGAGGCGCCCGACGAGGAGCTGCCGGTGATCGCCGAGGCGCCACGGCGCGAACGGCTGCGCAAGGAGAAGGAGCTGCTCGGGGTCTATCTCTCGGAGCACCCGATGGGCGAGATCGCGGACCGCGTGAGCGACTTCGTCACGGCCTACTCGGGCGATCTCAAGGACGAGTCGCTCGACGGCCAACGGCTCGTGGTGGCCGGGATCGTGATCGGCTCGCGCACGGTCATCACCCGGGCTCGATCGACGATGGCGGTCGTCACCCTGGAGGACCTGCAGGGCGCGCTCGAGGTCGTCGTGTTCCCGAAGCTGTACGAGCAGACCGGCGCGACCTGGCAGGAGGGCGCGATCCTCCTGGTCGCCGGCCGCGTCGACCACCGCGGCGAGGAGGTCTCGCTCCTGGCCGATCTCGTCATGACCTGGGAGGACGCCGTCGCCAAGGGCTCCGAGGCCTTCGCCCGTGATGTCGCGGCGGGGGATCGGGGGGCATGGCGGCGGAAGCCGACGCCCGGCCCGGCTGGAGCGCCGGGAGTCGTGGCCCCCCGCACGGATGCCGCTGACACGATGCCGGTGCTCCAGACTCGCGGCCAGACGATCGAGGACGGAAATGGCAACGGCCACGAGCCGGCGCCGCCTTGGCCCCAGCCGGGGACGAACGGCCGCGCCGTGCTCGGGCGCCGCGCCGACATTCCCTACGTGTCGCCGCTCCGCGGGGGCGTCATGCCCGACGCCGGCCCGCTCGAGCCGCGAGGCCAGACGGGGGTCCTCGCGGCCGCCGGCGCAGCCGCGATGTTGTCGGGGTCGGGGTCCGGGGTCGTGGCCGCGTCCGGCGCGCCATTGGCACCCACGCCGGCGGTCACGCTGCCGTCGATCGCGCCGGCAGAGCCGGTCGCAACGTATCCGGACCACGCGCCCGGCACCGCTGGTCCCGAGCGCGATCTCGAGCCCGCCCTGCCCGACGAGGCTCGGGAGCGGGCGGCGAGCGAGGCCGCTGCCCCGACGGCGCCACTCGAGGCCGGCGGATCAAGCAGCACCCTCCACGTCCGCTTCGGCGGCGCTCCTGCCGCTCGACTGGTTCTCGCGATGGAGACGTTCCGCCAACTGGTCCGGGAGCGACCCGGCGAGACTCGCGTCGTCGTCCACGTGCCGGCGCCCGGCGGCAGCGCGCTGCCCATGGAGCTGCGAACGCCCGTGGCCTACGACGCCGACCTGCTCGCGGAGGTTCGCCGCCGGTTCGGTGAGGGAACCATCGACCTGCAGCTCACCTGAGCCGGCCCGCCATGTCGGTGCGGCTCTTGTTCGAGGCGGTCCGCCTGATCGACGGCATTGCCGATCAAGCCTTCGAGTCGAT
>DASQFM010000311.1:0-8621 GCA_035633135.1 Candidatus Eiseniibacteriota bacterium | reverse complement strand
CCGCCCGGACGGCCGTGCTGCTGGCGATCTCGATCGCGGCCGCGCGCGGCCGGCCCGCCCGTCGCTCGGTCCGGAAGCGGGTGACCATGAACAGCGAGTAGTCGACCGCGACGGCGAGGCCGATCAGGACGATGAGCTGGGTCGCGTTGGGGCTGACGGAACCGACGAGCTGGCTGTACAGCCCGAGCAGGCCGAACGCAGCGGCCAGCGAGGTGATCGCCAGGACGAGCGGGATGACCGACGCGACGATCGCTCCGAAGGCGAGCAGCAGGATCAGGAAGGTCAGCGGGATCGTGAGCCGCAGCGAGCTGTCGAGGTCGTGCGAGATCAGGTCGTTGATGTCCCGGTTGATGAACGTGCCGCTGATGACGTGAACGGTCCAGCCGGGGTTCGCCGCCCGGGCCGCGTCCACGATCGCCGGGACCGGCACCAGCCGCTGGGTCACCTCCGCCCGCTCGCCGGGGACACGCCCGATGATCCGTGCGGTCGTCCCGTCGGCCGAGACCAGTCCGGCCTCGGGGGGCGCGGTCAACGGATCCGCAAGCTGTTCGAAGGTCGGGCCGGTCACGCCGTCGACCGGCGCGGTCGCTGCGGTGAGATCGGCAACGAGGGTCTCGATGCCGGCCTTGAACGCCGGGCTGGTCACGGCTCCAGGCCCGCCGCCCACGACCACGACGAGCCGTTCGTACGGCGGCTCCTGCGTCCCGCCGGCGTTGAAGACGTCGTACGCCTCGCTGGATTCCAGCTGCTGCTCGTTCGGGTCGCCGTTCGCATCGAGTGTCGCGATTCCGCCCGTGGCGTTGCTCAGGACGAACAGGCCGATGGTCGCCACGAACCACAGGACGAACACCGGCCAGCGGTGGGCCGCGCTCCACATCGCCGCACGAACCGTCCACGGCTCGGGCGAAGCGCCGGGCTCACGCGACGAATGCGGCGCGCGCGCCAGTTCAACCGAGCTGGCTGGGTCGCTGGCTTCGGCGGGCACGATCGGCTGGCCTCCAGTGAGCTAGTCGAGTGCGGGTCCGCGCCGTGTTCGCGACGGGCGCGATCCGTCGGACCGAGAGTCTATCCCACGACAATGAACGTCAGGCCGAGCCTTCAGCCGATGGCGGGATGGGAGCCGGAGGCTCGGAGACGAGGCCGAGGCGAACAGCAAGCGCCGCAGCCTCGCCACGATGGGCCACGCCAACCTTCGAAAGGATGTTGGAGACATGGACGCTCGCCGTCTTGCGGGTGATGAAGAGGGCGTCCGCGATCTGCTGGTTCGTCCAGCCGCCGGCGACGAGCCGGAGAACGTCGGTCTCGCGCGGCGTGAAGTCGTAGCCGGAACGATCGCCCGCGCTCGAGTCGCGTCGCGCGTGCGCACCCTCAGGCTTGAGCTCGAGCCGGGCTCGTGCGGCGAGCTGGCCCACGACCGCGGCCAGTGGCTGCGCTCCGAGCTCGTCGGCGACGTCCGCTGCCTCGCGAAGGAGAGCTGCGGCCCGGGCGCGCGGACCGCCAGCGGCGAGGAGCGCCTCGGCCTCGCGGTACCGGGCGTAAGCGAGTTGGTACGGCCGATCGAGTGCGCGCCACTCCGCGGCGAGGTCGCCCCAGCCGGCCGGATCGTTCGGCCCCTGGAGCCGGGCTCGCTCGAGATCGAGCAGCCGCTGCATCGCCCGGCTGCGCCCGGCCGGGAGCACGCGATGAACTCCGCTGACACGACCTACTGCCGCCACGATCCTGTTCACGCGGGCCTCGAGAACTTCGCGGCGTCCCGTCCGATCGTGGGGCGGCAGCCGGTCCAGGGCATCGGCCTGAGCCCGGATCACGAGCGATGCCAGCCACGCCAGTGACGGATCCGCCGGGCCATCGCGCAGCATGCCGAGCCCCTCCTCCCCAAGACGCCAGGCATCGTCGACCCTTGTCAACCACATCGCGAGCTCGGCCTCGGCCGCGAGCAGCGCGGTATGGAAGTCGCTGTCCGCGAGGCGGGCGTCGATCGCCCGCCCGCGGGCCAGAAGAGCCGCCGCATCCGGGAACCGGCCTCGACCGGTGAGCAGCCTCGCGCGGTTCACGAGGAGCCAGAGCTCGGCTCGATCGCTCGTCGTCCGGCGCAAACCCGCGGTCGTCGAGGCGTCAGCGTCGTCCCACCGACCCAGGGCGAGCTCCGCCTTGGCGACATATCCCAGCAGGAGGCCACCGTACGTACGAGCCACTCCGAGGCGCTCGGTGAGCGCGTAGCCGGCTCGAGCCGCCTCGAGTGACTCGGCAGATCGGCCGACACGATCGAGCAGGGCCGCCAGGTTCGTGGCGGCGAGCGCCATGCCCTCGATCGAGCCGAGCTCCTCCGCGATCCTGGCCCCCTCGCGGAAGTCGGCGATTCCGGCGTCAACGTCGCCCAGGATCGCCCGATCCCAACCGAGGATGCCGAGGGCCAGGGCGACCTCGCCACGCGCGCCCAGGCGTTTTCCCAGCTGGATCGCGTCGAGCGCGGCGCGACGAGATCCCTCGAAATCCCCGGCCGCCATGAGAATCCCGGCGTGCTGGGCAAGCGCCCGCGCGTGCGCCGTGCCATGACCCGAAGCAGGCAGCGTCGTGAGGGCCTCGCTCACCGCCGCCACCGCGCCCTTGCGGTCACCGGAATCCCAGAGGTACCAGTTGAGCCGGTTCCGCAACGCGGCGACGCGATTCGGATCGGTGTCGCCTGCGACGGCGTCGATCGCCGCACGGCCCAGGTCGATCGCCCGCTCGTGCTCCCCCGACATCTCCGCGCATTCCGCGGCGCGCTCCAGGAGCGTGGCCTGGTCAAGGCCGATGGGGCGGTCGGCGGGTGGGGTGGCGTCGAAGAGCTGGGCCGCTCGGTCCCAGAGGCGGAGGCCCTCGCTGAACGCATAGGCCGCCTCCGCCACCCTCGCCGCCGCGATGGTCGGGGCCAGCGCGAGCGCCGGCTGCCCGGCCCCGTCCCAGTGCCGGGCGATCTCGGTCGAGGGCACGGACCGGTCGCCGAGCGCCACGCGCGCATCCAACGCGGACGCGAACGCCGCGTGGAGGGCGGCACGCTCTCCCGCGAACAGCTCGGCGAGCACAGCTTCATGAAGGAGACCGTGGCGAAACGCGTATTCGCCCCCGGACGGCGTCTCCGCGCGAACGAGGATCCCGCAGTCCACAGCCTCGCGCAGCTCGGCTCCGAGCGTGCCGACAGGTCGACCGAGGGCGGTCGCGATGAGGCCGTCGTCAATGCGCCGACCAGCAACGGCCGCGGCCCTGAGCGCCTCGCGCGCCCCAGGCGACAGCGCCGCGATCCGGGCGCCCAGGACGTCCCGCAGCACCACCGGAAGGCTGGCCGCCCGCGTCGCGCCGGCGAGGACGAGCTCCTCGATGAAGAACGGGTTGCCGTCGCTCCGCGCCAGGAGGCGCTCGACCGTGGCCGCGCGAGGAGCTTCGCCGGTCAATGCTCCGACCTGTTCCGCGACCTCATCGTGGCCGAACGGCTTGAGATCGATCCGCTCGACGTGCTCCTCGCGCTCGAGCTCCGCCAGAAACGCGAGGGTGCCATCGTCGACGCCGCGCTCGTCTGTCCTGGTCGTGAGGATCACCAGCACCTGCTCGTCCCGGAGCGCTCTGCTCAGAAACGTGATGAGCTTCCGGGTCGAGCGGTCAGCCCACTGGATGTCCTCGATCGCGAGGATCACGGGCCGTTCGCGGGAGATCCGCTCGAGGATCCCCAGCACCAGCTCGAAGAGGCGCGCCTGAGCCGAAAGATCCGACTCGGGACCATGCGCTGCCAGGTCTGCGGCCCGAAGGGCGAGCTCGGGCAGGAGGCGCGTCAGCTCCGCACGACCGGGGCCGAGCAGCGCCGGCAGCCGGTCGTCGGGCGTCGTACGGACCACCTCGCGGAGGATCTCGGTGATCGCCGCAAACGGCAGCCCGCCCTCCTCCATCTCGAGACACGCGCCTTCGAGCGTTCGCGCCTGATCGCCCACCCCTTTCGCGAAGCGGTCGAGCAGGCGGCTCTTGCCGATCCCCGCCTCACCCCCGATGACCAGCGTCGTTCCGGCTCCGGCGGCGGCTCTCGCCAGCAGCGCCTCGAGCCTGCCGAGCTCCGCGCTGCGCCCAACGAAGATCCGGCGTCCGACGAGCTGTGCCACGGGTGGCGATGATACGGCGCTGTCATGGCCGGAACCCCGGGCTCATCTCATGGCACGGAGCCCGCGACTTCCAGGCGGTCGCGCACCTTCTGCCGGGTCCGGCAGAGCAGGGTCCTGGTCGCCCCAGGGCTCCGCCCGAGTCGAACTGCGATCTCGGCGGGGGCGTAGCCCTCAGCCGAGAGCAGGAGCGCGGTCCGTGCCGCTGGGAGGAGCTCGCCGACGATCACCTCGATCGAGGCGCCCAGCTCCGTGCCGAGGACCGCCGCCTCGGGGCAACCGATGGCCCTCGGGCGGAACAGGTCCGCATCATGACGATCCACCACCGAACGGTGGCGGGCCCAGCTGCGGACCAGGTTTCCGGCAACGTGGTGCAGCCAGGCGCGGGGATGCAACGGCGCCCGATCGTTGTCGACCTCCCGCGCCAGCCGGACGAAGGCCTCCTGGACCACGTCCTCGGCGACGTCGGGGTCCCTGGTCATCCGCGTGACCCGTCCCACCAGCTCGCGATGGTGCATCGCAAAGGCGCTCTCGACGAGACCGGGCTGCGAAACCTGCATCGGACGTTCTCCGCAACGTGCCGGCCCAGCACCGGCTTCGGGGAGAACCGTCGATCTAAGGCGCCCGCCTCCGCATTGGGCCGCAGCCCCATCTTTCGTTCACTGATTGTCGATCTGGGCCCGCTGGAGCCGGCCGCTGAAGTCGACGTAGATCGACTTCCATTCGGTGTAGCTGTCGAGGGCCGCGTGGCCGGCTTCACGGTGGCCGTTGCCGGTCTCTTTCCAGCCCCCGAACGGCAAATGGGTCTCGGCGCCGATCGTGCCGGCGTTGACGTACACGATCCCGGTCTCGAAGTCGCGCATCGCCCGGAACGCCGTGTTCACGTCGGCCGTGAAGATCGACGACGACAGGCCGTATTTCGTCTGGTTCAGCGCGGTCACCGCGGACTGATAGTCCTCGACGGGGATGATCGACAGCACCGGCCCGAAGATCTCCTCCTGGGCGATCCGGTCCATCGGCTTGACGCCGCTGAAGATGGTCGGGGCGAAGAAGTTGCCGTGGGCCAGCTCGCCGTCCGTCGCCGGATGGCCACCCAGCACGAGCTCGCCCTCCTTCCGCCCGATCTCGACGTAGCCCGAGACCTTGTCGATTGCCGCGGGGTTGATGAGCGGCCCCACGTCGACCGCTTCGTCGAGGCCCGAGCCCAGGCGCAGGCCTCGAGCCCGGCGCTCGAGTCGCTCGACCAGCGGCTCCACGACCGAGCGCTCCACGATCACCCTCGAGCAGGCGGTGCAGCGCTGGCCGGTCGTGCCGAAGGCCGACCAGAGGATTCCGTCAGTGGCGAGATCGAGGTCGGCGTCGGCCAGGACCACCACGCCGTTCTTGCCGCCGAGCTCGAGCGAGACCCGCTTCAGGCGCTTCGCCGCCCGCTCGGCGATGGCCTTGCCGGTCGAGGAATGGCCGGTGAACGAGATGACCGGCACGTCCGGCGAGTCGACGATCGCAGTACCGACCTCGGCGCCCGCACCGGTGACGAGGTTGACGACGCCGGGCGGAAAGCCGGCCTCGGCCATCAGCTCGACCAGCAACGTCGCGCAGTGCGGTGTGTCGCTGGCGGGCTTGAAGACGACGGTGTTGCCGGTGACAAGGGCCGGCATCATCTTCCAGCACGGGATCGCCATCGGGAAGTTCCATGGGGTGATGATCCCGGCAATGCCCAGCGGTTGGCGGATGCTCATCCCCCACTTGTCGGGCAACTCCGAGGGAACCGTGTCGCCGAACATCCGGCGGCCTTCGCCGGCCATCAGGTAGGCGATGTCGATCCCCTCCTGGACGTCGCCCCGCGCTTCAGGAAGGACCTTGCCCATCTCGCGGGTCATCGCCCGGGCGAGCCGCTCCTTGTGCTCGGCCATGAGTGCCCCGAAGCGGTACAGGATCTCGCCGCGCTTCGGCGCGGGGGTGGCCTTCCAGCGCGGCAGCGCCATCTCGGCGGCCTTCACGGCCATCGCCACGTCCGCAGCTGTCCCCGCCTGGAAGTGGCCGACGACGTCGCGCCGGTCGGCCGGGTTCAGGCTGTCGAATCTCCGCCCCGAGACGGAATCAACCCACTCGCCGGCGATGAACAGGCGGAAGGTCGGCGTGTCGGTTGACGGCGGTGCTGAAGGCGCGGTCTGGGACGGCGTTGCGGACTCGGCGCCAGGTGGCGTGCTGGGACGGCTGGCTGTGTCGGTCATGGGCCTCAGGATAGGGCGCGTTCGTTGCGGATCGCCCATGGCTCCAGGATCGCGTACGCGGCGTCGGTGAACGGCGTCGCGACGCCGGTTTCGCGACCGAGCCGGGCAAGCGTGCCCTGGAGCGCCTCGACTTCCATGCGGTGGCCGGTCAGCAAGTCGTGGCGAAGCGAGGATCCCTCGCTGTCGGCCTGCGACAGGACTAGGTTGAGCTGCCGCGCGACCAGACCGTCCGCCAGCGGCACGCCGAGCGCGCGGCCGACCGACCACGCTTCCGTCATGACCGCTCGGAGCATCCCCACGGCCGCGGTCGAGCGGCGGATGTCGCCCAAGGGAAGCTGCGTCCCCGCGCTGATCGCCGCGAAGGCCACCAGCAGCACGTACTTCTCCCATTTCGCGAGCCGCGCATCCGCGACCGCGGTCGCAGTGATGCCGCCGGCCTCGGCCGCTTCGACGAACGCGGCGACCCTTTCGCCCGGTGGGCCGGGTTTGAGCTCGCCGAGAACGATCCGGGCCGGCCCGCTTCGGACCACGCCGGGCGATTCGATCGCGGCCAGGATGTAGACCGACCCGCTGAGGACATGGTCGTCGCCGATCACGGCGGCGATCCGCGCCTCGTTGTCGATCCCGTTCTGGAGCGAGAGCACGGCAGTGTCCGGCCCGATCAGCGGCACGAGCTGGCGGGCGGACTCCTCGGTGTCGTACGACTTCACGATGAACAGGACGTAGTCGACCGGCCCGATCTCGCCCGGGTCGTCCGTGGCCTGCACCGCCGTCGTCGTCGTGGCGCCCGGGGTGATCAGGGTCAGCCCCCGTTCACGCAGCGCGTCGAGGTGGGGACCGCGGGCGATGTACCGGACGTCGGTGCCACCCGACGCCAGGCAGGAGCCGAGGTAGCTCCCAACGGCGCCGGCTCCGAAGACTGCGACTCGCAACGCTGGACGCTCCTGGTTCGGCGCGCTGCGGCCGGTCAGGCGACGCGCTCGAAGGCCGCGGCGACCGATCCCCCGCCACCGAGGCACAGCGTCGCGAGGCCGTAGCGACCTTCGCGGCGATGATCCCATGTCAGAGCCCGACGCGACTGGCGTTTGCCTGCGCTGCTTCCGCACCAGCGCTCCCCTCGGAGATCATGTGCGAGGGTCTCGGGCAGCTGGCCGGCGGCTCGCGAGCCCGCCGTCAACGACCTCGGTGTTCAGGGTTGGCCGGGCATGTAGAGCTCGTAGTCGCCGCCGCTGGGTCGTGCGCTCACGGCAAGGGATGCCTGCCAGTCGCTGGACCCTGGAATGCCGCAATCCCGGGCCGAGGACGTCTGGGCCTGGATCTGGCCCGCCACGAAGATCGAGGACGTGAACGTGCCGCTGATCCGGATGTCGGCCGAGGCCGCGCCGAAGGCGCCGAGCTCCACGCCCACGCCCGTAGCGACTCGAAGGGGAGTGGCAGCGATCCGGCCACTCGGGGCGCACAGGACGTCGATGAAGTCGATGGTGGCCGGATCGTCGAGCACCACCAGGCGGACCACGAACGTGTAGCCCGGCAGGAGCTCCGTCCCCGGCGGCAGGTCGGCGGGCTTGTCGTACTCGGCGACGACCCAGCCGGTGGCCCCGCCCTGGTAGGCACTGCCCGGCGAGGCGCCGGCCAGCCCCATGAACGCAAGGAGCCCGCCGAAGACGTCGGCGGGCAACAGCTTCGCGCTGCCGACCGGGAGCAGGTCGTCGGCGTCGACGAGGAACGGCAGCTCGGCTTCGGCAGCCCAGGGTCCACCGACGAGCGACTGGCTGCGCCAGTCCAACATCCAGACGATCGCGTCCAGTGCCGTGACCTCCACCGTCCGGCTGCCGATGGTGTAGTCGTTCGACCTGCCCGCCCGCATCACGACGCAGGCCACGAGGTCCACCTGGCTCTCGTCGGTCGCCCGGACGCGCCAGAGGTCCGACTGCGCGGTCGATGAGGACACCTGGTAATACGTGTCGCCGGGCGGCAGCTCGGGGGGCAGACCGTCCGTGCCGTCCGGCCCTCGCATCTCCAGGACCGCGATGTGGAGGCCGTGATAGCCGGGCACGGCCGTTCCCGGGGCGGCTGGGGACGTGATGTCGTACACGTTCGACGGTCGCCGCTGCTGGCAGGCCTCCGTGCTGGAAACGACGAACTGCGGATCGGAGACCGGTAGCGGGATCTGCCCGCCGTCGCTGTCCTCGGTCCACGCGGCTTCGGTGGGCCAGGGTTCGGTTGTTTCACGAGCGACGGTCGGCCCGGCGGCAGTGGCGTC
>DASQFM010000310.1:0-2371 GCA_035633135.1 Candidatus Eiseniibacteriota bacterium | reverse complement strand
ATCGGTGACGGATTCCTCCGGTTCGGCTCGACAGGACCGGTCGAGCCGTGTGTCGGGCCGTCTCCCGGACGACCCTACGGGCGCTGCGCCCGCCCCGGACACGAGCCTGGTTCGGGACGCCGCGCGACGAAGATCTGGCCTCGAAGTATAGCGGCGGGGCCGGGCGAAAGCCGCCCTTCGTCACCGTGCCACAACCTTACGGCAACCTTCTGGCAATGAATCGCGCCCGGTCCTCGGCGGATGGCGTGGCGGAGCTACGCCCCCGGTCTCGGAGGGCGAATGCCGGGGCTCATGGGAGGTTGGCGGTTCCTAGCCCTGCTGGTACAGGGCCACGCCGCCGACGCAGCCAGGACCCAGGTGCGGGCCGACCGACGGCCCGACGAGGTCGACGCTGACCTTCGAGCGGTCGATGCCGCCCGGAACCCGCCCGACAACCTCCTCGGCGAACGACTCGATGTCGGCGTTGGTCGTGTGGAGCAGCGCCAGCCGCTCGATCGGCCGGCTGCAGAGGAGCTCGACGAGCCGCTCGCGGGCCTTGCCCCGGGTACGCACCCGGTCCACCGTCTCGACGACGCCTTTCGGGACCGAGATGATCGGCTTGACCGACAACAGCGTGCCGACGGCCGCCTGCGCGCCGCTGATCCTGCCGCCGCGCTTGAGGTACGTGAGCGTGTCGAGCGCGAGGTAGATGGCCAAGTCGTCACGGCGCCCTTCCAGCGCGGTGACGATCTCCGCGGCCGAGCGGCCCTCGGCTGCCATCTGGACCCCGAGCTCGGCGAGGATGCCCTCGGCCATCGAGGCGCTCATCGAATCGACGATGTGGATCTCGCGGTCGGGGAGGCTCGTCCGGGCGATCTCGGCGCTCTTGATGGTCGCCGACAGCGTGCCCGCGACGTGGATCGAGACGATCGCGTCCGCCCCTTCGTCGAACAGTCGCTCGTACGCGGCCCGAAAGACGCCGGGGCTCGTGGCGGCGGTGGTCGGGAAGGGCGCTCCCGGCGCCGTCATCTTCTTCCAGAAATCCTCGGTCGACAGGTCCACGTTGGCCTCGAAGGATTCGGCTCCGAAGTTGACGATCAGCGGGACGACGGCGATCCCGAGGTCGCGGGCTCGGCCCGGGTCGTAGTCGGACGCCGAATCGGTGACGATCGCGACATTGCTCACCGGGCCACTCTCCTCCGGGCGGTCGCGGGCCCTGGGCCGGGCCCCGTCACTCCGCCCCTCTTGGCCGCGCATTCTAGCGGCCGCGCCGCCGCGACAGAGCCCCGGCCCGCTACCCTGAGGGCCGTGGATCGCTCGCTGTGGGCCGTGCTGCTCGGGACCTTCACCCTGCGCTTCAGCACCGGCCTCACCGGTCTGATGCTCACGTTCTACCTGGCCCGCCTTGACGAATACCACGGCGTGGCAGACCAGCTGCTGGGCCTGGGACAGGGCCAGCCCGTGGGGCCGATCGCGTTCGCCGTGATTCACGCGACGTTTTACGCCGCCGAGCTGCTCTTCTCGCCGCTGTTCGGGGTTCTGTCGGACCGCCTGGGCCACCACCGGGTCATGCAGTTCGGACCGATCTTCGGGATCGTGGCGGTCATCGCGACGTGGGCCACGACAAACCTGCCGATCATCGGCGCGACGCGCCTCCTCGAGGGCTTGGCGACGGCCGCGAGCATCCCCTCGATTCTCGGTTTCATCGCCGCCGCGACGGCGGCCGATCAGGGTCTCCGGGGCCGGGCTGTGGCGCGCTTCGAGGCGGCCACGCTTGCCGGCCTGCTCTCCGGCTTCGTCGCCGCCAGCGTCCTGTTCGCGCTCCTCGGGCCGCCCGCCTTCCTGCTCAATGCGGTGCTGTACGGCGTGTCCCTGGCGATCTACCGCTACGGCGTCGATCCGAGCCGGGAGCGAGCGGGCGGCGGCGAGCCGCCGGCAGCGCGGCGTGGGTTCGACCTGGGCCGGTACCGGGCGATCCTGACCGGCACGCACGTCTGGCTCCTCGCACCGACGTGGATCGCGATCAATGCGGTGCTCGGCCTGTTCACCACCCAGACGATCTTCCAGATGCTGCGGCAGCCCGATCCCCGATTCGTGGACCAGCAGCTGATGGGTCGGGTCGACGAGCTCCAGGTCGGGCTCGGCCTGGCGGTCGGGGGCGTCCTGTTCTTCGCCGGCTTGATCTACTGGGGCAATCGCTTCAAGGCGTTCCGCCGGACGACGATCATCCTGTATGGCCTCGGCGGCGGGGCCGTGCTCGTGCTCGGCGCCGTGGCGATCAACCACAGCGGCGGCTTGCCGGATCTCGCCCGGCTGGTGTTCGCGCTGCCGATCGTCCTCGGCCTCTTCGTCCTGGCGGGCGCGACGCCGGCCGCGATCGGCCTCCTCGCCG
>DASQFM010000309.1:0-8004 GCA_035633135.1 Candidatus Eiseniibacteriota bacterium | reverse complement strand
CCGAGGGCCAGGCGATGACGCTCGATCGCGCGGTCGCCTATGCCCTCGGGCAGGAGACCGAGTAGGGCTCGGCTCGGGGACGTGGCAGCCAAGGCGCTGGCGCCGGGCTGCCAAGATGGGGCGATGCAGCGTTTCGACCTCCTGATTGCGGGCGGGACGATCGTCGACGGCTCCGGCGAGCCGCGCTTCGAGGCCGCTGTCGGTGTGACCGCGGCGACGCCCGGCGGGCCGTCCCGGATCGACGTCGTGCGCGATGGCCCGGCCATCGAAGCGGCAGGAACCGTCGCCGCCCGGACGATCGACGCCACCGGCAAGGTCGTCGCCCCGGGCTTCATCGACCTGCACAGTCACGCTGGACTTACCATCCTGGCCGAGCCCCTCCACGAGCCGAAGGTTCGCCAGGGCGTGACGACCGAGGTCATCGGCGTCGACGGCAACGCGTACGCCCCGTTCGAGCGGCCCGACGACCTGGCGGCCTTCGTCGAGCTCAACGCGGGCCTCGACGGGCACCCGGATATCGAGTACGACTGGGACAGCGTCGCAACCTATCTGGGTCGGTTCGACGGGAAGGTCAGCCCGAACATCGCCTTCCTCGTCGGCAACTCGGCGCTTCGGATCGGCGCGATCGGCTGGCAGGACCAGCGCGCAGATCAGGCCCACCTGGCCCGGATGGGCTCGATGCTGCGGGAGGCGATGGAGGAGGGCGCCTTCGGGCTGTCCTCGGGGCTCGACTACCCGCCCGGGTCATTCGCCTCGACGGCGGAGCTGGCGGAGCTCGCCCGCGTGGCTGCGGCGCGCGGCGGCTTCTACCACACTCACGTGCGCTATCCGCTGGGCGACCGGTTCCTGGATCCCTTCCGGGAGGCCATCGAGATCGGTCGCCGCGGTGCCGCCCCGACCCACATCACCCACTTCTACCATCGAGCGACCTTCCCGGGGACTCCGGAGCAGATGCTCGACCTGGTCGACGGCGCGCGGGCGGGTGGCCTCGATGTCACCTTCGACGCCTATCCCTACGAGTGGGCCAGCACGCGGCTGCTGATCACGATCCCGACGTGGGTCCAGGCCGGCGGACCGGGGCCGACGAAGGAGCGGCTCGCGGATCGCGCGATCCGCGCCCGGATCCGCACCGAGCTGCGCGGGCGAGGCCAGCTCTTTGCCGGCGTCGATGGCGTGGGCGACATCCGGCTGGGATATTTCGCCCAACCGGACAACCTGCGCTGGGAGGGTCGCACCCTTGGCGAGGTGAGCGCCGAGATGGGCGCCGAGCTCGTGGACGTGCTGTGCGATCTGCTGCTGGCCGAGGGCCTGCGCCTCAACCAGGTCACCCCGGGCCCGCACACCGACGGCATTCGGCGGTTCTACCAACACCCGGTCGCGATGGTCGGCACCGATTCGACCTTTATCGGCGCCAAGCCAAGCCCGCGGACCTACGGCTCGTATCCGCGGATCCTGGGCCAGTTCGTCCGCGACGAGGCGCTCCTGTCCCTCGAGACCGCGGTCGCAAAGATGACCTCGATGCCGGCCGATCGCCTGGGCCTCACCACCCGCGGCCGCATCGCCGACGGCCTCGTCGCGGACCTGGTCGTCTTCGATCCGGCCACGATCCGGGCCAATGCCACCTACGACGATCCGCGCCAGTACTCCGACGGGATCGAGCACGTCCTCGTGAACGGCACACTGGTCGTCGAGGCCGGCCGGCACACCGGCGCGACGCCGGGCCGGGCACTGCGGCACGGGACCGACTAGATCACGGGCCCGCCGGTACCGGGGCGGCGTCGGGCTCTGCCGGCGCGGTCTTTCCCTCGCGCAGGAGCGGCAGCCTGGACGTGACGATCGCCGCGATGAGCCCGCCGACCATCCCGAGGGCGATGTCGCCGAGCGTGTCGGCGTAGGCGGTTGCCGCTTCCGGCGACCCGGGCACGAAGGCCACGTACTCGGCGAACTCCCAGAGGACCGCCGAGGTGACGGCCCACTCGAACGCCAGCGCGATCCTGAACCCCGGGCTTGCCGAGCCGTAGCGCAGGAGGAGGCCGACGCCCGCCGTGTGCAGGCCCCAGTTCACGAGGTGATTCGCGTCGTCCCACCACTCGAGGGAGTCATACAGGTTGAGCGCGTTGCCGGCGACATCGATCAGGAATGGCAGGCCGATGAGGATGTCGGGCAGGACTGAAAATGGGATCCGCCGTCGCGCGAGCAACCACCAGGCAACCGGGACGATCAGCAGCGCGATGGGGTAGGCGACGGCCCGGCCGGTGAACGCCTTGCCCTGGAACTGCGGCAGCTCGGGATTGGCGATCGCCCAGGCAAGCAGGCCGATCGTCGCGGCTTTCACCGCGACGTCAATCGCGAGACCCGTCCGGCTGGGCGACCCGATCGATGGCTGAGACACTGGCATCGAGTCTAGCTGGCCTCCCCGGACGCTCAGCCCGCCAGTGCCTCAGCCCGCCAGTGTCTCAGCCCGTCCGTCACCTCGGCGGGTCGCGCTGGTAGGCTCCACCAATCGCCACAGAATCTGCCGAGGGAGAGGTTCGCGGACGATGCCCAGCCGCACGGTGACGCGCCCGCCTGACGCCGGCAGTGCGACCGACGCCCTCGTGATCGCACCGGGGGAGGTCGCGCCGGGGCGCGCGGCAGGCTACCCGCTGCGGCGCGAAGGCCCGGCGAAGCTGACCGGTGCCGCCAAGTACACCGACGACCTGGTCTTCCCCGGCGCCTGGTACGGCGCCACGATCCGGTCGACCGAGCCGCGTGCCCGCCTGATCGCGATCGAGCCGGACCCCGAGGCCGACTGGTCGAAGGTCGTCATCGTCACCGCCGCCGACATCCCCGGCGAGAACGTCGTCAGCGCGATCAAGGATGACCAGCCCGTGCTGGTCCCGGTCGGCGGTGAGATCCGCCACCACAGCGAGCCGGTGGCGCTGCTTGCGGCCGCCGACCGCGAGACGCTGCGCCGGCTCAAGGGCCGCATCAAGCTGATCACCGAGCCGCTCGCGCCGATCTTCGATCCGGAGCTGTCCGACCATGTCTTCGCCGCCTACGAGATTGGGAACGGGGACCTCCAGGCCGGCTTCGCCGAGGCTCACATCGTGCTCGAAGGCGAGTACCGGGTCGGCCACCAGGAGCAGCTCTACATCGAGAACCAGGCGATGATCGCGATCCCCGGCGAGGGCGGCGAGATGGCGATCCATGGTTCGATGCAGTGCCCGTACTACGTCCACACCGCGATGCGGAAGGCGCTCGGGCTCGACGCCCGCCAGGCGCGGGTGATCCAGGAGGAGACCGGCGGCGCCTTCGGCGGCAAGGAGGAGTATCCGTCGATCGTCGCCCTGCATGCCGCCCTGCTGGCGATGAAATGCGGGCGGCCGGTGCGAATGATCTACGAGCGCCACGAGGACCTGGCCGCGACCACGAAGCGCCACCCGGCGATCATTCGCGAGCGGACCGGCGTGACCCGCGACGGGCGGCTGGTCGCCCAGGACATCGAGGTCATCATGGACGGCGGGGCCTACACCACGCTCACCCCGGTTGTCCTGTCGCGAGGTGCGCTCCACGCCGGCGGCCCGTACCGCTGCCCGAACGTCCGGATCCGGGCGCGGGCGACCCGCACCAACACGCCACCGAATGGCGCCTTCCGTGGATTCGGCGCGCCGCAGACCCAGTTCGCCACCGAGACCCACATGAACCGCCTCGCCGAGGCGCTGGCGATGAGCCCGGCCGAGCTCCGTGCCCGGAACGTCTACCAGCTCGGCGATACCACGCCGACCGGCCAGGTCCTGCGCGAGAGCGTCGCCGCCGAGGAGGTGCTCCAGCGGGCGATCGCGCGCACCGACTTCGAGCACGTCCGTGACGCGACCGCCGCCGAGGCCGGCAAACGGAACGGCTCCGGCCACATCCCGTCGGGACGCCTGCGTACGACCGACTCGCGCGTGGCGTCGGGAATCGGCCTCGCCCTCGCCTGGCACGGCGCGGGCTTCACGGGCTCCGGCGAGCTCAGGATCGGCTCCGTGGCATCCCTGGAGCTCACTGCCGACGGCCGGATCCAGATCCTGGTCGCCGCGACCGAGATGGGCCAGGGCACGAAGACCATCTTCCCGCTGCTCGTCGCCGGGGAGCTGGGTGTGCCCATCGACTGGGTCGAGTTCGCGGTCCAGGACACGGCCTACGTGCCGGACTCCGGACCAACTGTGGCAAGCCGGACCGCGATGGTCGTGGGCGGCCTGTGCATCCAGGCCGCGCGGCGTCTGAAGGCCGAGGTCGAGGCGCGCCACCCGGGTCTGCCGTTCCACGAGGTCTTCCGCGAGGACGCGTCGTCGAATGGCCCGGTCCGCATCGACCAGCAGTTCGAGGCCTACCCGGGCGTCGGGTTCGACGACACCACCTACCGCGGCGACGCCTACCCCGCCTTCGGCTGGGCGGCGGCGGTGGCGATCGTCGACGTCGACCTCGACACCGGTGAGGTCCGGGTCCGCGAGGTGACCGCCGTGGACGACGTCGGGGCCGTCATCCACCCGATCATGTGCGAGGGCCAGGTCGAGGGTGGGACGCTGCAGGCGGTCGGCTACGCGACCATCGAGGAGATCAAGCTCCAGGACGGCCGCTACCTCAACGACCGCCTGGCGACCTACCTGATCCCGACGGCACTCGATGCGCCGCGCATCATCACGGAGCTGGTCGAGGTGCCCTTCAGCGGTGCGCCGCACGGAGCGAAGGGGGTCGGCGAGCTGCCGATGGACGTGGCAGCGCCCGCGGTCGTGGCCGCGATCCACGACGCGACCGGAGTCTGGATCACGGAGTTGCCGGCCACGCCCGAACGGATCATGGCGGCGCTCCACGGGCCGTCGGGCCCGCCCGTCGAAGCCCGCTCCGACGCAGCGTGACCGCCACACCCTGCGTTTCCGCCACGGGCTGGATGCCGACCCCTTGAGCGGCTTCCGCTTCCTGGTGAACGGCGCTCCGGCCGAGGTCGACGTGTCCGGGATGCGCCGGCTGCTCGACGTCCTGCGCGAGGATCTCGGGCTGACGGGCACCAAGGAGGGCTGCGGGGAAGGGGAGTGCGGGGCCTGCTCGGTGCTGCTCGACGGGCAGGTGGTCGACTCGTGCCTCGTCCCCATCTGTCAGGTGGAAGGCCGGATCGTGCGGACCGTCGAGGGCCTTTCGCTCGCCGCCCGTGAGCGCGGTGACCTCGATACCCTGCAGGAAGCCTTCCTGGAGCATGGCGCTGCCCAGTGCGGGATCTGCACGCCCGGAATGCTGATGGCCGCCCGCGCCTACCTCGACGCCGGCGGACCGCCGGACGAGGAGGCCATCCGCGAGGCGATTGCCGGCAACCTCTGCCGCTGCACCGGCTACACCAAGATCGTCGACGCGATCGCGGCCGTCGCGAGCCCAGTCGAGTAATGGGCGCGCTCAGGACAGCTCATGCCTGCTGAACCGCCGATCGACGTTCCGCTGCACCTGTTCGAGGCGTACGAGCGCCTGGCCGTCCGACCGGCGCCGGTCCCGATCGCGGGTGGCACGGACATCATGGTCCGGATCACCGGTGAGCTCGGCGAGATCCCGGCACGGATGCTGGACCTGTCACGGGTGACGGCCCTCAAGGGCATCACCCTCGATACCGGGGCGCTGGTCCTCGGGGCCGCGACGACCTACACCGAGATCCGCCGCTCGGCCCTCTGCCGGGCACACCTGCCGGCACTCGTCGAAGCCGCGGCCACCATCGGCGCCGCCCAGATCCAGAATCGCGGCACGCTCGGCGGCAACATCGCCAATGCCTCGCCGGCCGGCGATACCCTGCCCATCCTCCTCGCCGCCGATGCCCGGATCCTCGTCGGTGGGCAGCGCGGCGAGCGCGAGATCCAGGCGAGTGAGTTCTTCACCGGCTACCGCCAGACTGCCCTGGCGGCCGACGAGCTGATCCTGCACGTGACCTTTCCCCTGCCGGCCGGCCGCGAGATCCGCTTCCGGAAGGTCGGCACGCGCCGGGCGCAGGCCATCAGCAAGGTCGTTCTGGCCCTCGCCTGGCGCGGCGGTGGCCCGTCGTTCGGCTGGTCCGACGTGCGAGTCGCCCTCGGATCGGTCGCGGCCACGCCGATCCGCGCCGCGGCGACGGAGGCGGTCCTGGAGGGCGCTCGGCCGACTCCCGAGGTCGCCGATCGAGCCGCCGAGACGCTGGCCGGCGAGCTCGTCCCGATCGACGACGTCCGCTCGACCGCCGAATATCGCCGCATGGTCGCGGGACGGGTGCTCCATCGGCTCCTGCGCGAGGCTGGCGGCTGGTGAACGGGGACATCAGCACGATTGAGGCGGCGACCGCGGCCGACGCCCAGGCCGAGCTCGCGCCCCTGTTCGAAGGCGCGCCCGCGTTCCTGGCCCGCCTGCTGGCAGCGCGGCCCTTCGGCTCCTGGGACCGGCTGTTCGAGCGAGCCCGAGCCATCGCCCACGAGATGGCGGAGCGAGAGCAGGTCGAGCTCGTCGATGCCCACCCGCGCCTGGGCGCCGCGCCGGCTGCGGTGTCGGCAATGTCCTATCGCGAGCAGGGCTACGACCGCGAGGCGAAGGCCCCCACCCGCGAGGTGGCCGCGCAACTCGCCCGCCTGAACGATGCGTACGAGTCGCAGTTCGGCTTCCGCTACTGCGTGTTCGTGGCCGGTCGATCGCGCCAGGCGCTGCTGCCGGAGATGGAGGCAGCGTTGACCGCCGACCGTGAGGCAGAGCTCCATCGAGCGCTCGACGCGGTCGTCGATATCGCCCAGGATCGGCACCGGAGCCTGCGCGGGACTGCCCTCGGCGGCGATCGTTCGGCCGCTCCGGCCGACCGGAGCCCAGCCTCGCCCCGGAGCGCGACGTGACCAGCGACGACAGCACCGGCTTCGAGCTTTCAAGCAGCAGCTACGGCAAGTCGCGGATCCGCCTCGTCACCGTGCGGCGGCGGGCGGAAGCGCATGACGTCCGCGACCTGACTTTGGACGTGGCCCTCGAGGGCGATTTCGAGGCCGTCCACACCCAGGGTGACAACGCCAACGTCATCGCGACCGACACCGTGAAGAACACGGTCTACGCGTTGGCCAAAGACCACCTCGCGGGGGCGCCCGAGGTGCTCGGCCTGGCGCTGGGCCGCCACTTTGCCGCCTACCCCCAGGTCGAACGGGCGACGATCACCCTGCGCCAGCACCCGTGGAGCCGCATCCCCGCCGGGGGGCGGGATGCGCCCGACGCCTTCGTCCGATCCGGCGAATCGACGAGGATCGCCACGATCTCCGTCGGCCGGAGCGGCCCGCCGGGCGCGGGCGCCGCCGCCGCCGAACCGGGCGACGGGACCGTCACCGAAGCCGCGGGACTGGTGGCGACCGTCGAGGCGGGCATCGAGGACCTCACCGTCCTCAAGACCGCCAAGTCGGCGTTCACGGGCTTCGATCGCGATCGCTTCACCACCCTGGCCGACGCCGACGATCGCCTGATGGCCACCAGGTTGACCGCGACCTGGGGGTATGCCGGCGGCGCACCGGAGACGTCGTTCAGGTTCGACACCGCCTTCGATCGCCTCCGATCCACGCTGCTGGCGGTCTTCGCGGACCATTTCAGCCCGTCGGTCCAGGCCTCGATCTGGATCATGGGCAAGGCCATGCTGGAGGCGGAGCCGTCCGTCGAGTGGGTCCGGATGATCCTCCCGAACCTCCATCACTGGACCGTCGACCTGGCGCGATTCGGCCTCGAGAATCCGGGCGAGGTGTTCGTCGCGACGACCGAGCCGCACGGCCTCATCGACGCCACCGTCCGCCGCCGTTAATCGGGATGGACCCTGCTGGAGTTCGAATCGTCGGGCCCGAGGTGCCGGGCTCGCGCGAGATCCTGACGCCCGAGGCGCTCGACTTCCTGGCCGGGCTGCAGCGGGCGTTTGGCGCCCGGCGGACCGAGCTGCTCACCCGTCGAGCCGAGCGCCAGGCGGCCATCGACGCCGACGCGACCCTCGGTCTCCTGCCCGAGACGGCGGCCATCCGGCTG
>DASQFM010000308.1:0-4103 GCA_035633135.1 Candidatus Eiseniibacteriota bacterium | reverse complement strand
GGCGGCCGTCTTCTACGACGGCGAGCGATGCCTGGGCGGCGGCCGGATCGTCGACCGCGCGGCGTGATCGGTCCGGGCGTGATCGGTCCCGCGCTCGTCCTCTCGGCGGTGCTGGCCCTGTTCCACGTCTCGCTCTACGTCTTCATCCGCGACGGGGCCGGCAACCGCCTGCCATTGCTGTTCGTGGCCGCCTTCCTGGGCGCCTGGGCAGGCGACGCGATCGGCGGGCGACTGGATGTCGATCCGCTGCGCATCGGCGACTTCCATGTCCTGGCCGCCTCGATCGTGGCCTGGCTCGGCATCGGCTTCGTCGCCGTCCTCGCGGTCCTCGGGCCGGACCGGCTGCTCGAGCCGAGGCAGCGGTCGTGATCGCGGCGCTGCTGCGGGCAATCCGCGACCGCTGGGGCGGCGCGATGCCACACGGGAGCTCGGAGGACGACTCGCCGGCCTTCGCCCGGGGCCTGGCGCTGGGTGCCTTCGTCGGCGCGGCGATCGCCGGCTCCACGCTATGGCCACGCCTTCATGAGCGCTCGCGCGACGCCCGGAACGAGCCAGAATCGGCGACCGAGACCGCCCCCGCGGAGTAGCCCGCCGGCCGGGCCCGGCCGAGTCCGCCATCGAGCGTGGGCTACCATTGCGGCCGATGCCGACCCCCGCGCCCGACCGTGATCCGCGGATCACGGCGCTGCCTGCTGCCGAGATCCGTCGCCGGTTCATCGAGTTCTTCGCCGAGCACGGCCACACCGTGGTGCCCAGCGCGAGCCTCGTGCCCGCGGGGGATGCGACGCTCCTCTTCGTGAACTCCGGGATGGTGCCGTTCAAGGACGCCCTCACCGGCGCCGAGAAGCGCAGCTACACCCGGGCCGTCAACTTCCAGCGCTGCCTGCGGGTCGCCGGCAAGCACAACGACTTCGAAGAGGTCGGTCGTTCGCCGCGCCACCACACCCTCTTCGAGATGCTCGGCAACTGGAGCTTCGGCGACTACTTCAAGCGCGAGGCGATCCACTGGGCGTGGACGTTCATGACCGAGGACCTTGGGATCCCGGCAGACCGCCTCGCCGCGACCGTCTACACGACGGACGACCTCGCGCATGCCGTCTGGAAGGACGAGATCGGGCTGCCGCCGGAGCGGCTCGTGCGCTGGGGCGACTTTCCCAAGGGCGACGAGAAGAACTGGTGGCGGATGGCCGACACGGGTCCGTCCGGCCCGTGCTCCGAGATCCACTTCGACCGGGGTGCCCAGTTCAGCGAGGGCGACTTCTGCGTCCCCGACCACTCGGAGACCTGCCCGCGCTGGCTCGAGGTCTGGAACCTCGTGTTCATGGAGTTCGATCTTGCCGCCGACCGGTCGCTGGCGCCGCTCGATGCGCCCGGCATCGACACCGGGCTCGGGCTCGAGCGGATCGCCAGCGTCGTCCAGCAGGTCCCCTCGAACTACGACACCGATCTGTTCGCCCCGATCCACGCCCGGATGCGAGAGCTGTTCGGGCACGACCCGGATGCCTTCGAGGCGGAGCGCTTCAGCTACCAGGTCATCGCCGACCACTCCCGGGCGATCACGTTTCTCATCGGCGACGGCGTCATGCCGTCCAACGAGGGCCGCGGCTATGTCTGCCGGCGGATCCTCCGGCGGGCCGTCCGGCACGGTCGCCTGCTCGGCCGGCGGGAGCCGTTCCTGGCGGAGGCGGCCAAGGTCGTCATCGAGACGATGTCCGAGGCATATCCCCACCTCGCGGAGCAGCAGGACGCGATCCTCGGGGCGATCGCCCGCGAGGAGCTCCAGTTCAGCCGGACCCTCGAGGCCGGCACCGCCCTGCTCGAGGAAGCGCTCATCCCGCTGACCTCCAACGATCGCCAGGTCGGCCTCCTGCCCGAGGCGCTGCCGGCCGACGCGCCGGAACTGCCGGGCGACGTCGCCTTCCGGCTCCACGACACGTTCGGCTTCCCGATCGACCTGACGGTCGAGCTGGCGGCGGAATACGGCGTCGCGGTCGATCGGCCCGGGTTCGACGAGGCGCTCGCCGAGCAACGCGATCGAAGCCGCTCCGGCAAGAAGGCCGACCTCCGGCGCCAGGCCGAGCAGGCCTCGCTCTACCAGGCCATCCACGCGCGCTCCGGCGACACGGACTTCGTCGGCTATGAGACGACGACCGCCGAGGCCAAGGTCGTCGCGATCCTGCGCGACGGCATCGAGTACGAGACGCTGCGAGCCAAGGGCGACGAGGAGCTCCGCACGGAGGCCGGTGCGACGGCCGAGATCGTTCTCGATCGAACCCCGTTCTATGCCGAGGGCGGCGGCCAGGTCGGCGACCGCGGCGTGCTGCGGCGAACCCGCGCGGACGGTTCGGACGGTTCGGACGGTGCGGCGGGCGAGGCGTTCTTCGAGGTGGAGGACACGCAGCGGGTCGCGGGCACCCCGGCGGCCGGCCTGAGCGTCCATCGCGGCACGCTCCGCGACCGCCTCGCGGTCGGCGACACGATCTCCGCCGAGGTCGACGCCGAGCGGCGGGCCTACACGATGCGCAACCACACGGGCACGCACCTGCTCCACCGCGCCCTCCGCAACGTCGTCGGCGATCGCGCCCGCCAGGCGGGCTCGCTGGTCACGCCGGACTCCCTGCGCTTCGACTACCCGTTCGATCGGGCGCTGACGGCGGACGAGAAGCGGGCCATCGAGGACGAGGTGCGCCGGATCGTGCGCGAGAACCGCACGGTCACCGTCGAGTACATGCCCATGGCGGAGGCGATCGAGCGCGGCGCGGACGCCTTCTTCGACGAGAAGTACGGCGAGACGGTTCGCACGGTCCGGGTGGAGGACTACAGCTTTGAGCTCTGTGGCGGCACGCACTGCCGGGCCAGCGGCCAGGTCGGCAGCTTCGTGATCACCGGTGAGCGGAGCATCGGCTCCGGGATGCGCCGCATCGAGGCCCTCACCGGGGCCGGTGCCGACGCCTGGCTGCGGGCCCGCAGCGACGTGCTCGAGCGGGCCGCCCAGGCGCTCGATGCGACCGCGGTCGAGGCCGTCCCCGAACGGATCACCGTGCTCCAGGACGAGCTGCGCGAAACCCGGCGCCGGATTCGGGCGGGCGGCGCCGACAGTGGCCTGGCGATCCCGAAACCTGCCGACCTGCGCGACCGGCTGGAAACCGTCGATGGCCTGTCGTTCGTGGCCCTGGCGGCACCGTTCGATTCGGTCGACGCCATGAAGGGCTACGCGAAGGAGCTGCGCGGCGCGCTCGGAGCCAACGTCGTAGCTCTCGCCCTCGATGCCGACGAGCCGCACGTCTTCGTGACCGCCGACGACAAGGCCGTTGCCCGCGGGCTCTCGGCGGGCGAGCTGGTCAAGCTGGCGGTCGGGCCCATCGGCGGCAAGGGTGGGGGACCGGCGGCGATGGCCCAGGGCCGCGGGAGCCGTCGGGAAGGCGTGCCGGCGGCGCTCGACGAGATCCGAGCTGCTGTGCGGACGGCCCTTGGCTAGCGCGCGCGCCCCGATGGACTTCCTTCGCCGGCTGTGGGGCACGGAGGCGGAGGAGCCGCTCACGGCCTGTACCGCGCTCGACGTCGGCACGGAGTTCGCGAAGGCCCTCGTCTTCGAGGTTCGCGAGGACGGGGTCGGGGTCGTCCGCGGTGTCGGCCGCAAGCGCCAGGGCCTGGCTCACATGCAATCCGGCACCGTCGCCGACATCTCGGCCGTGGTCGACAACTGCGCGGTCGCGCTCCAGGAAGCGGAGGAGATGGCCGGGTTCCGGCCATCCCAGGTCGTCGTCGGCATCGCTGGCGAGCTCGTCAAGGGCTTCACGACCGTCCACGACCAGCGTCGCGACAAGGCCGAGGCCCCGATCACGGAGAACGAGCTGGCGAAGCTCATCGAGGGCGTCCAGCG
Source organism: Candidatus Eiseniibacteriota bacterium (assembly GCA_035633135.1). GTDB lineage: Bacteria > Chloroflexota > Limnocylindria > Limnocylindrales > CSP1-4 > UBA5189. Next base: position 220 of record DASQFM010000308.1, on the reverse strand, counting down.
CCAGGCAATCCGCGAGGCGGAACGCTCGGTGACGTGGGAGACGGGGCTGTCGAGCGTCGACGTCAAGCTCGTCCATGCCGCGGTCGTCGGTGCATGGATCGACGGCTACGCGGTCACCAATCCCGTCGGTTTCCAGGGTCGCAACGTTCGGATCGCGATCTTTGATGCGTTCGCGCCACTGGTGCACCTGGGCGCCCTCCAGACGGTCGCCTCGCGGCTC
>DASQFM010000307.1:0-1867 GCA_035633135.1 Candidatus Eiseniibacteriota bacterium | reverse complement strand
AGGCGGACCGTTCGCGGCAGCACGCCCCCAGCGATCGCCCCCGGAACGACGCCGATGGCCAGGATCGCCAGCGGCCCGACGTACCCGCCGAGGACGAAGGCGCCGAGCGTCGCGACCGCCGCCGCGATGGCCTTGGTCAGTGGGTTGAGGCGGTGGTATGGGCTCGGCGTCGGCGGGGCCAGCGACGCGAGGTAGGCCGCCTCGTGAGCAGGGAGCTCGGTGTGACCGGCCGCAAGTGCGATTGGGTCAGTCCTCGATCACGCCGACCGCACGCTCGCCCTGGGGGAATCGCGCCGTGAATCGCCGCGACAGCGTGTGGAGCAGCGCGAAGGCCACGATGAACTCGATCGTCTTGTCGATCGGGTCCTGCAGCAGGCCCTGCTGGAACACCGCTTCGTAGAGGGTCGATCCTGCTTGCTGGAACGCGGCGACAAGGATGTCCGAACCGCTGCCGGTGACGCCGCCGAAGAAGAACGCCGAGATCGGGGCCGAGATCAACGCCGAGATCACGCCGCATATCGCCCCGCCGACGACGATGTAGGCGACGCCGAGATCGCGCTTCCGAAAGAGCTGGATCGCGAGCCCAACCAGGGCCAGGACGAGCCCGATCGCGATGGCCCAGGCAATGACGATGAAGACCGGCGATGTATCGGTGGAGCTGCCGAAGAAGGTGAAGCCCTCGGCATAGAACGGCAGGATGCCGTAGAAGACGAGCGCGCCGAGGATCAGGATCGCGACCAGCAGGCCGGCGGCGAGCCGCGCCGGCGGCGTGTTGGGCCGGCTGCGGAAGAAGCCGTAGTAGCCGAAGACGCCGGCGAGCAGTCCGATCTCCGCGGCGACGATGGCGTACGGCCAGGCGAAGGGGCTGCCGAACGGCGTGCCCGCGAGCACGAACGTCCAGATGAGGTTGGCCAGCAGGCCGGTGAGCGCGCCCGGGATGGGCCCGGCCAGCGCGCCGACGAGGATCGTCCCGATCGAGTCGAGGTAGAGCGGGATCTTCAGCGCGGTGCCGACGGTCTGGCCGAGGACGATGTTGATCGCGATCGCGATCGGGATCAGGACGACCGTCCGGGTGTCGAACTGGCTGGCGATCGAGTCGAGACGCCGCGTCTGGGCGTACTCGATCACCGCATAGACGACGAAGCCGATGAGCAGCGCGATCGCGAGGATCAACATGAAGAAGTTCGCGCCGGCGACCAGGCCCGTATCGGGGTCGGGCGTCAGGTCGAAGCTCCCGGTCAGCACGAGGCCGATGTAGACCGCGATGATCGTGAACAGCACGCCTGCGCCGATCCGGATCCACTTCTGCGACATCTGACCCTCCCTCGCCGCCGCCGCGCCTGGGCAGTCGCGGCCGTGGTTTTCCCCCGCTAGCGTGACACGCCGGAGCGCTCCGCCGCCAGCCCTCCGACGCGCTCGATGAATCGCTCGAAGAAGGTCTCGGCGTCCGCCTCGACGGCCACGTCGACGTTCGGCGGCCGCCCCGTGAGGCCGCGCCAGTCGGCGACGGTCATGCCGTGGGCGAGCCCCGGCCCGGTCTCGACGTCGACCGGCAGCGCCCGCGTCCGGACCAGCGAGCGGTCGATCGCCGCGGCAACGGCGAAGGGATCGTGGATGAAGGCGCCGTAGAAGCCGTCGTAGCGGGCATGGAACTCGAAGTAGAAGCGCAGCGCATCGACGATGAACCGGAGGATCGGGTTGTCCGCGGCGGTGCCGTGGGCGACCAGCGGGTCGCTGCCCGTCGCACTGGCGTCGGCCTCGGTCGCCCCGGCTCGCCGGGCGAGCAGGGCGATGTGTTCAGGCAGGAAGCGTGCCTGCTCCGTGACGTCGAGACCCATTACCAGCGGACGCGGGATGCCGGGATCGC
>DASQFM010000306.1:0-5974 GCA_035633135.1 Candidatus Eiseniibacteriota bacterium | reverse complement strand
CGCTGGCCCTGCTGACGACGCCGATCTGGTACGACGCCGCGCCGGGCTTTTCATCGTCCGAGGCGTTCGGGCCGCTGTCGGGGCACGACCCGACGATCGTCCTGTTGCGGGTGCTGGTGGGGGCCGCGCTGCTACCGGTGGCGGCATCGATCTCGCAGCTCGTGGTTGCCCTCCATCGAGCGGTCGTCGTGGGCCTGCTCTGCACCTCCGAGAGCCGCGAGCTTCGGCGCCAGGTCGAGACGCTCCGGAAGAGCCGGTCGGCGGTCCTCGACGTCGAGGCCAGCGAGCTGCACCGGATCGAGCGCGACCTCCACGACGGCGCGCAGCAGCGGCTCGTGATGCTGACAATGGACCTCGGCCTGGCCAGCGAGCGGATCGACACCGATCCGGCAGCGGCGAAGCAGCTCATCCTCGAGGGGCAGGAGCAGGCGCACCAGGCGCTCGCCGAGATCCGCCGACTGGTTCGGGGGATCGCGCCGTCCATCCTGCTCGACCGCGGTCTCATCGCCGCGCTGGAGTCCATCTCGGGACGCGGCGCCGTTCCCATCGTCCTGGTGAGCAACCTCGCGCCCGGCGAGCGACTACCGGCGCTCGTGGAGCGGACGGCGTACTTCGTCGCGACCGAGGCGCTCGCCAACGTCGCCAAGCACAGTGGCGCCACGCGCGCCGAGGTGCGCTGCCAGCGGGAGGGATCGCTTCTGGTGGTCGAGGTTTGGGATGACGGTGCCGGCGGGGCCACGATCGACGCCGGCGGCGGGCTGGCCGGGCTGGCAAGCCGGATCGCCGGCGTGGACGGGACCTTCTCGTTGTCCAGCCCCGCGGGTGGCCCCACGCTGGTTCGCGCGGAGATCCCGATTGCGGGCACCACGCCGGATGTCGCGTCGGATGTCGAGGCAGGTCCTATCACCGGGTGGGGTACGCCGGGCGGCTAGGAGCCCAGGTACGCCAGCACCGCCAGTACTCGGCGGTGGTCGTTCTGCGAGTCCGGCAGCTGGAGCTTCCCGAAGATGTTGCTGATGTGCTTCTCGGTCGCGCCCTCGGTGATGCTCAGAAGGTTCGCGATCCCGACATTCGTGCGGCCCTCCGCCATCGCGGCCAGCACCTCGCGCTCGCGCGGTGTCAGGGCGGTCAGCGGATCGTCCGCTCGATTGCGAACCATGAGCTGGGCGACGACCTCGGGATCGAGGGCCGTTCCGCCGCGAGCGACGCGCCGCAGGGCGTCCATGAACTCGGCGATGTCCCCCACCCGATCCTTGAGCAGGTAGCCGACGCCGCCGGCGCCGTCCGCCAGGAGCTCCGTCGCGTACTGGCGCTCCACGTACTGGCTGAGGACCAGGACCGGGCTGCCGGGGACGCGGCGTCGGGCCTCGATGGCTGCGAGGAGGCCCTCGTCACGCTGGTTCGGTGGCATCCGCACGTCCACCACCGAGACGTCGGGCCGAAGCGCCGCGACGGCCTCGACGAACGCTTCGCCGTCGCCGACCTTCGCCACGACGGTACCGCCTGACTCCTCGATGAGCCGGGCGATCCCTTCCCGAATGAGCGCCGAGTCCTCGGCGATCACGACCCGGAGCGGCGAGCCCTCCATGCGCAGATCATGCATGGTGGGACCGAACGGCGGATGACGGCGACAATGCCCTGACCGAATGGAGGGCCAGATGACCAGCGTGATCGGGGACCCGGCAACCGGCCCGACGACCTTTGTCGATGATGCCGACCTCGCGGACGTCGCCGGGGCGCTGACCCGGCTGCTGCCGTCGCTCGAGCAGTACGTCCGTGGTCTCGCGGCAGATTCATTCCCGGCGTATGAGACCGGAGGCGTTCCGTCTGAGCCGATGGCGCTTCCCGCCGAGGGCGTCGGGCTTGAAGCGACGATCGATGAGCTCGGCCGGGCCGTCGAGGAGGGATGCCGCATCAGCGCTCCGGGCTGGTGGGGCTTCGTCACGACCGGCGCCACGACCGCGGGCGTCGTCGCGCAGACGGCCGTCGCGCTGGCGGGCGGGCAGCGCTACCTCCTCCACGCGTTCAACGCTCTCGAACGGACGGGGCTGCGGTGGCTCGCCGAGCTGTGCGGCCTGCCCGAGGGCGTTGCCGGGGTGTTCTCGAGTGGCGGCTCGACGGCGAACCTCGTCGCGCTCGGGGCGGCCAGGCAGGCGGCCCTCGAGCGGCTCGGCGTCGACGCGGCGCAGGACGGGCTGCCGCCCGGCTTCCGGGGTCGGATCTACGTGTCCTCGCGGGCCCACCGGACGATCCATCGATCGGCCGCGGTCCTGGGCCTCGGCCGTAACGGCGTGGTCGAGATCCCCACGGATGCCGCCACGCGGGTGGATGTCGCCGCGCTCGAAGCCGCCCTCGAGCGGGATGCCCGCGATGGGATCGTGCCGGTCGCGGTCGTGGCGATCGCCGGCTCGACGGATACCGGCGCGGTCGATCCGATCGCCGATGTGGTCGGGGTCGCACGCCGCTTCGGGAGCTGGGTCCACGTCGATGGTGCATACGGCCTGATCGCGAACGCCTCGCCGTCTCTCGCGCCGCTGTTCGAGGGCGTGCGCGAGGCCGACTCGTGGATCGTCGACCCGCACAAGTGGCTCGCGACCGGACTCGGCGTGGGCGCAACCTACGTCCGCGACGAAGGCGTCTTGACCCGCGCCTTCGCCGAGGGAACTTCGACCTACCTCGAAGGTTCGTTCTCCACCACTCGGGCCGACACGCCGTCGCAGTTCGACGAGATGGGCGGGCTCTGGGCCGATCAGGGTGTCGAGCTCTCGGCACCGCCGCGCGGGCCGTTGGTCTGGGCTGTCCTCCGGGAGATCGGTCGGGCGGGCGTGGCCCGGCGCGTGGAGCGGCACGTCGGCTTTGCGCGGCGCGTTGCGGAGCGGGCGCGCGCGGACGACCGCCTTGAGCTGCTGCTCGAGCCGGACCTGTCGATTGCCTGCTTCCGCTATCGTCCGACGGGCGACGGCGACGCCAATCAGCTCAACTTCAGGATCGTGGAGCGGCTCCGCCGGGAAACGCCATTCATCCCGACGACCACCGTCGTCGACGGCCGGCTGGCGATCCGGCCGTGCTTCATCAACCCCCGGACGACCGCCCGCGAGGTCGAGGGCCTGGTCGACGCGACGATCCGCTTCGGCGACGAGCTCACCGCCGGATAAGCCTCGCCGGCGGCGCGCCCGCAGGCGGCGGAGCGGAGGCCCTAGCCGGCCTCGACCCGCGCTCTCAGGAGCTGCGCCGCCACCTTCCCGATCAGATCGAGCGGGATGGGCCTGTCCAGCGGGAAGCGGAGCGTGCCCTTGGCCGCCTTGTACGGCGCCAGCTCGGCGTCAAGCGCTGGGTCCCCTCCGGGGATGGGATAGACGCTGATGTGGCGCTTCCAGCCGGCGAGGTACACGACCTGCTTGCCGTTCAGCATGAACGTCGGAATGCCGTAGCTGATCGCCTCTTCGGTGCCCGGCGTGGCGTCGCGCATCGTCGCCCGGACGGCCTCCAGCGTCGGTCGCACGTCCGGCGGGAACGAAGCGATGTAAGCGTCGATCGTCTCGAAGGTGGTCATTCGATCGCCTCCTGACGGCGTCAGGCGCCGAAGCGCCCGCGGTGCTCGAGCGGTATGAGCGGCGTCTCACCGCGGACCTTGAGCTCCTGGACCGCCCAGGTGTTGCCGTCCGGGTCGCTGAAGCCGAAGAAGGTGCCGCCGTCGCGCTCATCGAAGACCATGATCTCACTGGCCTCGACGCCCCGGTCGAGCAGCTCCTGGCGGGCCGCACGGGCGTCCGAGACAACGAGCTGCAGGCCGCGCATCGAGCGAGGGGCCATCTCGTTCTGGGACGGCAGGTCGCCAATCACGATCGAGCAACCCGAGCCAGGCGGCGTGAGCTGGACGACGTGCATGTGCTCGTTCGTCGTGTCGTGGTCGAGATGAAAACCGACCTGGTCGCGGTAGAACGCAACCGCCCGGTCGATGTTGCTGACGGGCAGAATGACGACTTCGAGGGTCCAATCCATGCTGCCGATGATGACAGCCGCGCCGGATCGGCGCCGATGCGCGGCCGGGCGCCTCGTCAGCGCGGGTCGCGCGCCAAGACCGCTCGGCGGCGCGACGCGCACCATACGTCCATGGCACTCCGCGCGGTGCAGGCGATCAAGTACGTCACCCCGTTCCGCGAGGGTGGCTCGCTGCCGGGTCTCGTGGAGGCCGATGACGACGGCCTGTACGTCGTGAAGTTCCGCGGCGCGGCCCAGGGGCCGAAGGCGCTCGTCGCCGAGATTCTCGCCGGGGAGCTCGCTCGGGCGCTGGGCCTGCCCGTCCCGGAGCTCGTGCTGGTCGAGGTGGATCCCGCGCTCGCCGGGGGTGAGTCGGACCCGTGGGTGAAGGAGCTGCTGGAACGAAGCCCGGGCACGAATCTCGGTCTCGATTTCCTGCCCGGCTCGATGACCTTCGATCCGCGGGCAGACGGCGCTCCCCCACCCGAACTGGCGGCGAGCGTGGTGTGGTTCGATGCGCTGGTGACGAACACCGATCGCTCGCCCCGCAACCCGAACATCCTCAGCTGGCACCGGCGGCTGTGGCTGATCGACCACGGTGCGTCGCTCTTCATCCACCACACCTGGATCGAGCCCGCGGCCCACGCCCGCCGGCCGCTGCCGACGATCGCCAACCACCTCCTTCTGCCGTTTGCAGGACAGCTCGGCGGGGCGCACGAACGGCTCGGGCCGCTCGTGAGCGAACACTTGCTGCGCGAGCTCGTTGCGCTCATCCCGGACGAGTGGCTCGAGCCGAATGCGCTCGTGGGCGGACCGATCGAACAGCGCGAGGCCTACGTCCGCTACCTTCTGACCCGCGTCGCCACCCGCGATGCCCTGGTCGAGTCGATTGAGGGGGTCCGACGTGCCGCGTGAGCCATTCGAGTACGCGCTGCTCCGGGTTGCGCCACGGGTCGAGCGCGGCGAGCTCGTCAACGTCGGGGTCGTCGTCTTCTGCCGAACCCGAAGGTTCCTCGAGGTGAAGACCGCCCTCGGCGAACGCCAGCTCGCAGCGCTGCGCCTGCTCGCACCGGACCTCGACTCGGACGCCGTCCGGGCACACCTCGACTCGATCCACGCGATCGTCGCGGGCGACGAACGGGCGGGCCCGATCGCCAGCCTCGCGCCGCCCGAACGCTTTCGATGGGTCACCGCTCCGTCGAGCACGATGATCCAGCCATCAGAGGTCCATGGCGGCCTGACCGAGGAGCCCGCGGCCGCCCTCGAGGACCTGTTCGAGCGGCTCGTCGCCTGATGGGAACCTATCGGCTCAGCGTCCAAGTCGCTGCGCCCCCGGATCGCGTCTTCGACCTCTCCGGGAGCTTCCAGGGCGAGCTGAACGCCTTCGCGAAGCTCGTCGAGGACGGCTCCGCGTGACCGAGCCGGCGCCAGACCTGCCTCGCATCCCGGCCCGCCTCGCGGCCGCGTTCCTGGTGCTCGGCAGCCTGTTCTTTGGCCTTGCGATCGCCGACCGGCTGCTCGCGGTCGCCAGCGGCTTCAGCTCGATCCTGCAGACCATCTTCCTGGCGTGGCTGCTCGCCTTCCTCGTCGCCCCCACGGTCGATGTCGCCCAGGAACGCCTGCGGATCGGACGCGGGAGGGCCATCCTCCTCGTCTACCTCGCGGTCCTGGCCTGTGTCGTCTTGATCGTGGCGGCCACCGCCGTGATCGGCGCACCCGAGGCAGCCGACATCCTGGCCCGCAGCGACGAGATCACCGCTCGGGTCCACGGGCTGCTCGTCAGCGCCCAGACCGTGCTTGGGATCAGCCCCACCGCGATCGACCTCGCAGCAACGTTCGATGCGGCCCAGCGCGCCTTCTTCCTGACGATCGGGGGCACCCTCAGCGCCCAGATCCAGGCAACCGCGAGCACGGCGCTGGCGGTGATGGGCAACCTGTTCCTGATCGTGGTCCTGTCGCTGTACGCCGTGATCGACTTCGACGGGATCCTGGG
>DASQFM010000305.1:0-11371 GCA_035633135.1 Candidatus Eiseniibacteriota bacterium | reverse complement strand
CCCGGATCGGCCACTTCGTGGAGGCGCAGGTGCTCGAGGCGCTCGAGGTCGACTACGTGGACGAGTCCGAGGTCCTGACCCCGGCCGACGAGGTCAACCACATCGACAAGCACGCCTTCAAGGTGCCGTTCGTGTGCGGCTGCCGGAACCTCGGCGAGGCGCTTCGCAGGATCAACGAGGGCTCGGCGATGATCCGGACCAAGGGCGAGGCCGGGACGGGCAACGTCGTCGAGGCCGTGCGCCAGCTGCGTGACGTCCTGAGCGCGATCCGCCGGCTCCAGACGCTGCGCGAGGACGAGCTGTTCGTCGCGGCCAAGGAGCTCCAGGCGCCCTACGAGCTGGTCCGCGACGTGGCCTCGAACGGCAGGCTGCCGGTGGTGAACTTCGTCGCCGGCGGGATCTCGACCCCCGCCGACGCCGCCCTCGTGATGCAGCTCGGCGCCGAGGGTGTCTTCGTCGGCTCGGGCATCTTCAAGAGCGAGGATCCGGCCCGCATGGCCAATGCCATCGTCCAGGCGACCACCCACTTCGACGACCCGAAGATCCTGGCCGACGTGAGTCGCGGCCTGGGCTCCCCGATGCGCGGCCTCGCGCTCGAGCAGATCCCCGACGCCGAGCGGCTCGCCGTCCGAGGCTGGTGAAGCTCGGGGTCCTGGCGGTCCAGGGCGATTTCGCCGAGCACATCGCGATCCTGCGCTCGATCGGCGCTGCGGCCGTTGAGGTCAGGCTGCCGGAGGATCTCCGGGGGATCAGCGGGCTGATCCTGCCCGGCGGCGAGTCGACCACCATGCGCCGGCTTATCGACCGCTGGGGGCTCCGGGAGCCGATCCTCGACCTCGCTCGCGGCGGAGCCCCGATCTTCGGCACGTGCGCCGGGATGATCATCCTGTCGAGGGAGATCGCCGACGGCGAGGAGCCGGTCCTGCCGCTGCTTGACGTCACGGTCCGTCGCAACGCCTTCGGCCGCCAGCTCGACTCGTTCGAGTCCGAGGTGGCCGTGCCGGTCCTGGGCGACCAGCCGGTTCACGCCGTCTTCATCCGCGCCCCGATCGTCGAGCGGACCGGGCCCGACGTGAGCGTGCTGGCCACCCTGGACGACGGCCGGATCGTGGCCGTTCGCGAGCGCAACCTGATCGCCACGGCGTTCCATCCCGAGCTGGCCGGCGAATCCCGGTTCCATCGCCTGGTGGCGGCGATGGCGTCCGAGCACGACGATCCGGGCGAAGGCGCCGGGCGGCGCCCGTACCCGACCCGCCGCGGCAGCGCGAGCCGGGCCGGAGCGTCCGCGCCCGCCGCGAGCGAAGACCCCAGCCGATGACCGAATCCCGCTCGATCCGATCGGGCGGGAAGGTCCGCGCAGCGCGCCTGACGGACCTCCCGGCCCTCGGCGAGCTCTCGCGCCTGTCCCAGACCGACGGGTCCGGTGCCCGCTCGCTCGGGCTGCCGGTGAACGGCCCGCCGATCGGTGTCTTCAGCCTGTTTCGCCTGCCGCTGGTGGCGTTCCGGCCGCACGACCTGCTGTACGTCTACGAGGCCGACCGGCGTCTCGGCGGACTGGTCCGGGCCGAGCGCGAGGGCTGGCGGGAGGACTGGACGATCGTCGAGCTCGATGCGGTCGGCCAGCCCGACGCGGGGGAGATCCGCTACCGGCTCGTCCAGCAGGTCCTGCGCGAGGGCCAGAAGCGCGGCGCGGCGCGGTTCCACGTCGCCTGCGGCGACGCCGACGACAACGTGGAGCTGTTCATGCAGGCCGGCTTCGCCCGCTACGGCGAGGAGCGCATCCTGTATCGCCCGCCGGACCAGGCGCTGCCGGAGCCGTGGACCGAGAAGCGAGCAGAAGCGGCCGGAATTCGGAGCGTGCGGCCGGTCGACGCCGCCGCCCTGATGCAGCTCTACAGCGAGGTCACGCCGTTGCCGGTCCAGCGTCTGGAAGCCTTCAGGATCCCCGACTGGGAACGCCAGGGCTCCAGCTGGCGCGTGCCGCGCAGCTCGCTGGCGCCGATCCTGCGCTTTGCCGAGATCGAAGGCTTCGTGAAGGACCCCGGTCGGGCCCAGCCATTCGACGGCTTCGTCCAGGTCGGCGTTGCTGTCGAGGACCAGCCGCACTACCTGCGCGTGCTGTCGCGGCCGGACGTCGATCCCGGCGACCTCATCGAGTTCGCCCTCAGCCTGATCGCCGCGCGCTCGGGCTCGCACGGAGGCGCGGGAGGAAATGGCAAGTCCGGCGGCGTCCGCCCCAACCACGGCGTGATCGCGCCCGTGCGAACCTACGAATCGCCGGTCGACGGGCGCCTCGAGGAAGCCGGCTTCGGCGAGATCGCGACGGTCAACCTGCTGCTGAAGGAAACCCTCGTCCGTGTCGCCGAGCCGGCCCTCTCGCCGGCCACCGTCCGCACCTGGGAGGTCACGCGTGGCTCCTGAGGAACGACCCGAACCCCGCGAGACGATCGACGACCTCGAAGCCCTGCTGGCGGCCGTGCCACCGGAGATCGTGGACGCGATCCACGCCCTGCCCGAGCGGGAGGGCGTGATCGAGGTCGTCATGGATCTCGGCCGCCGGCCGGAGGCGCGGTTCCCCGATTCCGAGGTCACCCTCCTCGACCGCGAGATCTCGGAGGCGGACCTGGCTTACGTGGTCGAGCACATCGGCACGTTCGGCGACGACAACCGGGCCGGCATCGAACGGACGCTCCACCGGATCAGCGCCATCCGGAACCGCAACGGCAAGGTCGTTGGTCTGACATGCCGCATCGGCCGGGCGGTGTACGGGACGATCGACATCATCACCGACTTCGTCGAGACCGGGCAGTCGATCCTGATCATGGGCCGGCCCGGCATCGGCAAGACGACGATGCTGCGCGAGGCGGCCCGCGTGCTGGCCGACGACATGGGCAAGCGGGTGGTGGTCGTCGACACCTCGAACGAGATCGCCGGTGACGGCGACATCCCCCATCCCGCGATCGGCAAGGCGCGCCGAATGCAGGTCCGGACGCCCCTGATGCAGCACGAGGTGATGATCGAGGCGGTCGAGAACCACATGCCCCAGGTCATCGTGATCGACGAGATCGGGACCGAGCTGGAGGCCCAGGCCGCGCGGACGATCGCCGAGCGCGGCGTCCAGCTGATCGGCACCGCCCACGGCAACACCCTCGACAACCTGATGCTGAACCCGACGCTGTCGGACCTGATCGGCGGGATCCAGAGCGTCACCCTGGGCGACGAGGAGGCCCGCCGCCGGCGGACCCAGAAGAGCGTCCTCGAGCGGAAGGCGCCACCGACCTTCGACGTCATCATCGAGATCCAGGACCGCGATCGGGTGCTTGCCCACGGCGATGTTGCCGAGACCGTCGACGCCATGCTGCGCGGCGACCCGGTGTCGCCCGAGCTCCGCTGGCGCGATGACGAAGGTGTCCACCGATCCCAATCGCGGCCCCGCCCGTCGCCTCGCGAGCAGCTCGGAACCGACCGATTCTCGGGGCTCGTCGGCGCCGGGACCTCGTGGCGGACGGAGCCGGGGTGGCGCGGCGAGGGCAGCTACCGGTCCGGCTACGGCGGGCCGGTGTCCTTCCCCGGCGGCACGGACCGCGGCGCTCGCCCGGGCTATCGACCCGGGGCGTCGGGCTCGTGGCGTCCGGCCCGGGGCAATCCCGGCGCCGTCCCCAGTGCCGACGCGGAGACGGGGTCGCCCGGCCGTGGCAACGGCTCGCCGGCGGCCCGCCTTGCCGCCGTCCCGCGGCCGGATGCGCCCTTCGTAGCCGGCGAGATCGCCGATCGCGGTCCTCTGGAGCGTGGCACCACCCCCGCCCCGGAACCGCGGGCCAAAGATGCCCGGGAGCTGTCGCGGCAGCGGGAATGGCGTGAATCCGCAGCGAAGGCCATCGGCGCGCTGAAGGCCGAGGAGGGGACTGCCCCGATCAACGCCGCCGATCTCGACGCCGACGACGAAGCATTGATGGACGTGGCCCTGCAGCAGGCGGCCGAGGAAGAGGACGCCGCGGGGGAGCCACCGGCGATCCGTCTCTCGGGCGGTACGACCCTGCCGACCCTCCGGGTCCTGCCCCAGGGCATCAGCCGGCGGCGCCTGGAGCAGGCCGTCCGCGAACTGCAGCTGCCGGTCATCGTCGCGCGCGACCTCGATGAGGCCGACGTCGTCATGACGATCCGCAGCGAATACAAGCAGAAGACGCCGCTCGTCCGCGAGGCCGAGGAGCGAGCCCTGCCGATCTACGTCCTCAAGGCCAACACGATCCCCCAGATGGAATCGTCGTTGACGTCGATCTTCGCCCTGGAGATCGACCCGCGGGACATGGCCCTGCGGGAGACCGAGGAGGCGATCGGGGTCGTCCGGGACCGGTCCGAGCCGGTCGAGCTGTCGCCACAGAACGCCTACATCCGGCGGCTGCAGCACCAGATGGCGGAACGCGCCAACCTCGTATCCAGGTCACGCGGGCGAGAGCCGTATCGCCGGGTCAGGTTGTATCCAGACGCAGCCCGCACCTCCTGGCGGTAGGCGCCGGTGATCCGGCCCATCCGTGCGTTGGCGTCTGCGGGCGGTCGCTCACGCACCTTCAAGTGCGCTCGCGATCCGTCCTCGCCGCCGCCTTCGGCTGGCCTCGGCTGACCGGCGCCTCGGCAAAGTGAGGATCGATTACCTGGGGCACGCGAGCGTTCGGATCGATCTGGACGGCATCCGTTTTCTGACCGATCCGGCGCTGGAGCCGCGAATGGGACCGCTGCGGCGCCTCGTGGCACCGGTCGGTGGCGATGTCCTGGACGGGATCGACGCTGTCGTGGTCTCCCACCTCCACCTGGACCACCTGGACCTGGCGACGCTGCGGCGCCTTCCGGCGGACATCCCTCTCATCGTTCCGCGCGGTGCGGGGTCGTGGCTCCGCCGCCAGGGCTGGACATCTGTCGTGGAGCTGGCCCTGGGCGAGCGCACCGAGGTCGGCGGCGTCGGCGTGCGTGCGGTGGCCGCCCGCCACGGTGGCTATCGGCCGCCGCGCGGTCCACGGGCGGCGGCCCTCGGCTACATTCTCGAAGGCCGGCGAACGATCTATTTCGCGGGCGACACGGGCCTCTACGGCGGGATGCGCGAGCTCGCGCCGGAGGTCGACGTGGCGCTCCTGCCGGTCGGCGGGTGGGGCCCGACCCTCCCGAAACGAACCCACCTCGACCCCGTCCGGGCGGCCCACGCCGCGGCGCTCGTTCGGCCCCGGATCGTCGTCCCGATCCACTGGGGCACGTACTGGCCGGTTGGCCTCCACCGCCGGCTGCGCGCAGACCCGGCCGAAGCGCCGAAGCGGCTGGTCCGGGCCGCGGCGGAGCTCGCGCCCGACAGCGCGATCCGACCGGTCGCGATCGGCGAAGCGGCCGACCTCTCCTGACACCCAGGACGAGTCGTGCAGCCTGAGGCGCCGCACCCGCGTTTCCGGCGTCGGCCCGAGATACGGCGACCGGTCCTCGCCCGGATCAAGGATCTGGCGCTTGGTCCGATCCGGGTCACCCTCGCGTATCCCGGTGGCGTACGACGGTTCGGCCAGCGGGTCCTGGTCATCACGGCCGTCGACACCAGCGTGCTGTGGCTGCTCGCCGCGCCCCTGCCGGGGGTCGACGTGCCGGCGTGGCCGTCGGCCTTTGGGGTCATCCTCGTCGCGGCCCTCATCTCGGTGTTCGTCCGGCCGGTGATCCTGTTCGCCGCGGCCCGCTTCGGTGTGCTGGCATTCGTGCTGACGATCGGCCTCAACGCGGTGGCGCTCCTGGCCGCAGCCGAGGTCGTCCCGGGGGCGCAGATCGCCGGCGTCGGCCCGGCCCTGCTGGCCGCCCTGGCTGTCGCGATTGGCAACACCGTCGTGACGTGGCTGCTCAGCCTCAACGGCGACGACTCCTTCTACGGCTATCTCCGGGAGCGGCTGGCCCGCGACGAGGGCCGGCTGGACGAGGCCACCACGCCGGGGATCCTGTTCATCCAGGTCGACGGCCTGGCGACGCCGGTCCTCGAATCGGCCGTGCGGACCGGCCGCATGCCGTTCGTCGCTGCGCTCCTCCGGTCGGGCTCCCATCGGCTGGTCGAATGGCGCTGCCAGGTCCCGTCGATGACATCGGCCAGCCAGGCCGGGATCCTCCTGGGGAATGACGACGACATCCCGGCCTTCCGCTGGTACGAGAAGGAGGCCGGCCGGCTCGTCGTCTCCAACAACCCCGCCGACGCCGCGGAGATGGAGCGCCGGCTCGGCGGCACGAGCGCGGAGCTGCTGACCGGTGGGACGAGCGTGTCGAACCTGTTCTCGGGCGGGGCCGCCCGCAGCGTCCTGACCGCGAGCACCCTCGACGTCTCGCCCGACCTGCTGTTCGGCAACCGGGCCGCCAGCGAGTTCTACACCTACCTGGTCGATCCCTACAGCGTCGTGCGTGGCGTGGTCATGACGGTCGGGATGATCTTCCAGGAGTGGTACCAGGCCCGCCGCGAGCGGGCCCGCGACATCCGGCCACGGATGCATCGCGGCGGGCTGTTCCCGGTCCTCCGGGCGGTCTCATCGATCCTGCTCCGCGACCTGGCGACGTCGGCGGTGATCGAAGACCTGCAGCGCGGCGCACCCTCGATCTACGTCGACCTGCTCAACTACGACGAGATCGCGCACCACGCGGCCCCGGAGCGCGGCGAGGCGATGCGTGAGCTGGAGGCGGTCGATCGCCAGATCCGGACCCTCGTCCGCGCCGCGCGAACGGCCCCGCGGTCGTATCGCGTGGTGATCCTGTCGGATCACGGCCAGAGCGTCGGGCCGACGTTCCGTGATCGAACCGGCGTCGGGCTGGATCAGCTGGTCGCCCAGCTCATGGCCGGAACCCCCGGCGACGACACGACGACCGTGGCGGGGGCCATGGCCGACGTGGAGGGCTACGGTCGGCTCAACGCGCTGCTCACCTCGGTCGTCCAGTCCGCCGGCGTCACGGGCCGCACCGCCAGGCGCGCCCTTCGGCCCCGAATCCGCGCCGGATCCGTCGAGCTCGGGCCGGCGACTGCGGATCGGGCGAGGGCCGGCAGTGCCCCGGACGTGGTGGTCTGTGCGAGCGGCAACCTGGCGCTCGTGTTCTTCACCGAGATCCCGGGTCGGGCCACGCTCGAGGAGATCGACGTCGAGCATCCGGGTCTCGTGGCCAGGCTCGCGACCTCTCCCGGGATCGGCTTCGTCCTGGTCCGCTCCGCCGAAAGCGGCCCCCTGGTCGTCGGGCGCGACGGCGTGTGCGCCCTGGCCGATGGAAGCGTGACCGGTGCCGATCCGCTTGCGCCGTTCGGCGATGGGGCGGTAGGGGACCTGCGGCGGCTCGATGCGATGTCGCGCGTCGGTGACCTGGTGGTGAACAGCGAGTTCGATCCGGCGACCGGGGAGGTCTTCTCGTTCGAGCCGCTCATCGGCTGCCACGGCGGGCTTGGCGGATCGCAAACGCGGCCGTTCCTGATCGTGCCTTCGGCCTGGGATCTCGGCGACGAGCCGCTCGTCGGGGGCGTGGCGGTCAATCGAGCCCTGCGTGCCGCCATCGCGGCGGCGTCCGTCAGCGGCTGAGCTCGGGCGCCATCGCAGATGGGCACCCCGGGCGACCGATCCACGGGCGCCTAGTGCTCGGTTGCCCCGGTGAAGGTCCAGGCGTCGATCCGGACGGCCGGCACCACCGCACCACCGAGGAAGCCCCGAACCGTCTTGCGGCTGCTGCCGACCGCCGAGACGCCGGCGAGGGCATCGAGGTACGACTGGGTGTAGCGGAGATTTCGAACCGGGCCGACGAGCTCGCCGCCCTCGACGAGGAACGTCCCGTCCCGGGTCATCCCGGTGATGATCGCGAGCTTCGGATGGACCGGGTTGGTGTAGTGGAAGCGGGTCACCAGCAGGCCCCGTTCGAGCCCACCGACGAGCTCCTCGCGTGACGACGTCCCGGGGCTCATCACCGTGTTGAGCGGGAATGGCCCGTAGGGATTGGGCGCGGGCAAGCCGTGGCCGGTCGATCGGCGGCCGTCCCGCGCCGCGGTCTGGGCGTCGTAGACCACGTCCCGGCAGATCCCGGCCTCGAGCATCGTGACCCGTTGCTTGGCGACGCCCTCGTAGTCGAAGGCCATCGGCAGGCCGGCCGGATCGGCGCCATCGTCGATGACGGTCACCAGGTCCGAGGCGATCCGCTTGCCCGGCTCCACGAAGGACCGGCCCTCCTGGACCGCGAGAGCCGAGAAGCCGAGGTAGCCGAGCATGTCGGTGATGTCGACGACGGCGTACTCCTCCAGGACGACCGGATAGTCGCCCGGTGGCAGGCCGATCGCGTTGTCGCTGGCCCGCGCCTTCGTCGCCGCCTCGCGGCCGAGCCCCGCCGCGTCGATCGTGCTGGCGTCCATCGACAGGTCCTCGGCATAACCGTTGCCGCCGTCGGGCGACATGTGGACCGTCAGCAGGTGGGCACTGCTGCGTCGCTCGGCCGCTCGGATGCCGCGCGAGTTCGCGATGGCGACCGCCTCGACACCGGTGGAGAACGAGCCGTAGGCCGCGACGCCCGCAGCATCGGCGGCTGCGATCACCGCGCGGACCGCGTCAGCCCGGAACTCGGGTGTCGCCTCGGCCGTCGCGGGCGACCAGGCGGGAACCGCCGGGCGTCGCGGGCTGTCATCCGGCGTCGGCAGACCGGCCCATTCGTCGTACTCCTCGCAGGACCGGGCGACGCCGGAGGCGCGCCGGACCAGGGTTCGGAGGCCTTCTTCGTCGGTCCGGGCGGTGGACAGCACGGCGATCCGTTTCCCGACCACGAAGCGCAGGTTCACGCTGCGATTCGATTCGGCGACGTTCTGGTGGATCTCGCTGTTGGCGAAGCGGGTCAGCGCCGAATCCTCGACCTGGACCAGGGCCTCTGCCTCGGTCGCCCCGATCCCGATCGCGCGCTCGACGACCTCCTCGGCGAGCTGGAGCGCGTCGTCCTCGAGCGCTCCGTCGCCGGACGGCGCGCGGGTCCAGCCGGCGCGAGTCTGCGTGTCGACCGCTTTCACCACTTGCCGACGCCCACCTGGACGTCGCGGAAGCGGGCGCCGGACACGGCGTGACCGACGTGGGCCGTCTGGACCGGCTCGCCCTTGCCGCAGTTCGGGGTCCCGAGCATCACGAAGCTGCGCTCGTCGCCGACCGCATCGCACGACCGCCAGAACTCGTAGGTGATGCCGGTGTAGGTCGCGTTCCTGAACAGACGGCCCTTCTTGCCGCCCTTGATCTCGTAGGCGACCTCGGTTGAGAACTGGAAGTTGAGCCGCCGATCGTCGATCGACCAGCTGCGGTTGTTCGCCAAGTACAGTCCGTCGTCGGTGTCCGCCACGATCTCGTCGAGGCTCATGCCCGGGACCGGCAGCATGTTCACGTTGGTCATCCGAATCAACGGGATCCGGTTCCAGCCATCGGCCCGCATCGCGCCACCGGACCCACGGCCGATGCGCGGCGCCGTCTCGCGGCTCGAGAGGTAGCCGACGAAGATGCCGTCCTTGACCAGCGGCACCGCCTCGGCCGCGACGCCCTCGTCGTCCCAGCCGAAGGTCCCCATCCCGCCCGGGGCGGTCGCATCGGCCACGATGGTGACGAGATCGGAGCCATAGCGGAAGCCGGATTCGAGCTTGTCGGTGGTCAGGAAGCTCGTCCCGGCGTACGACGCCTCGGTCCCGAAAACGCGATCGAGCTCGCTGGGGTGGCCGCAGCTCTCGTGGACCTGCATGTACAGCTGCGAGGGGTCGAGGACGATCGTCCGGCGGCCAGGCGGGCACTGCGGCGCGGTCAGGAGGGCAACGGCCTCCTCGGCGAGGCCCTCGGCGCGCCCGGCCAGGTCGAGCGAGCGGATGTATTCGTAGCCCGCGGCACGGTAACCGCCGCCGGCATCCGGGTAGCTGCGGCGCTGGAGCTCGTCGCCGTCTATGGCGTTGGCCTCGACCGCCCCGCCGACATGGGTCGTCGTCTGCTCCGTGTAGCTGCCGTCGCTCGCCGCGAACGTCTTGGACTCGCGCGTGGCCGCGTAGATCGATTCGGTGAAGGCGACGCCCTTGACCGAGGATGCCGCCCGGTCCGCAGCGACGAGATCGTCGATCTTGCGAGCGATCGGGATCTTGAATGGATCCTCCTCGACGGGCGTTTCGTACGTACCGCTGGCGGGCGGGCGATCGTCGAGTGTCACCTGATTGCGAAGCGCGGTCGCCGAGGCGCGGGCGATCCGGACCGCCAGGCCGGCGACCCGATCCGCCTCATCCAGCTCGAGCCGATGGGAGGCGGCGAACCCCCATGCCCCATCGACCAGGACGCGGACGCCGAAACCCTCGGATTCGCCCATCGCGACGCCCTCGACCCGACCCGTCTTGACGGAGATCGACTCGTCGCGCCGGCTCACGATCCTGACGTCGGCGTAGGTCGCGCCGAGGCTGTCAGCCGTGTCGAGCGCGCGGTCAGTCAGGTCTCGCATGGGGAGGGCCGAGAGTACATGATTGGCCGCCCATGGATCGCCCCGACGCCTCGCCGGAATCTCGCCCTGCGAATGTCCCCATGCGTAAGCCGCTGGCCATCGCGGTGGCCCAGCCGGCCCTCGTGTCCAACGACGTTGCCGGCAACGCGCTGGTCCACGCTGCGACCATCCGCGACGCGGGCGCCCGGGTGGTGGTCTTCCCGGAGCTGTCGCTGACGGGTTACGAGCTCGATGCGCCCGCGGTCGCGGTCGACGATCCGCGACTCAGCCCGATCGTGGAGGCGTGTGCGGAGACGGCATCGATCGCCCTCGTCGGCGCACCGGTGGCGGACGAGGCAGGCCGGTCGCACATCGGCATCCTGGCGGTCGACGGCAGCGGGGTCCGGGTCGCCTATCGGAAGGTCTGGCTGGGCGGAGAAGAGCCACGCCACTTCAGCCCGGGGAGCGGGCCGACCGTCCTCGAGGTCGACGGCTGGCGCCTCGGTCTGGCCATCTGCAAGGACACCGGCGTGCCGCAGCACGCCTCCGACACCGCCGCCCTGGGGATGGACGCCTACGTCGCGGGGATGCTCGAGTCCGCCGACGACGCCGGCATCCCGGAGGAGCGTGCCCGTCGCGCTGCCACGGCCCACGGGGTCTGGGTCGCGTTCGCGAGCTTCGCCGGCTCGACGGGCGGCGGCTACTCGCACGCTGCCGGCGGCTCGGGCATCTGGTCGTCCGACGGCGTCGCGGTCGCCCGGGCGGGTAAGGAGACCGGCGAGATCGCCCGCGCGACGCTCCGCTGAGGGCGAACCGCCCCCAGCCGAGCCGGTACCGATCCTGAGGCTCGGCGCTTCGCCGGGTTCGTGGCCCACCCTACACTCCGGCGGTGGACCAGCCCGCCCTCCGCCGGCCGCCGGTC
>DASQFM010000304.1:0-1691 GCA_035633135.1 Candidatus Eiseniibacteriota bacterium | reverse complement strand
AAAAATCATCCCGGGCCACGCTCACCGCGGGACAGATTGGATCCCAGCTTGCCTTGTAGCCGGGGCGAAACCGGCCCGGAGCTCGCAAGACCTGTTCTAACGTGCCCCGGGTGGCCGTATGAGGCAAAACGGCCATCTGTGAGGCTCGTGACCGACTCGGAGAGCGGTCCGCGTCGATCCCACGCCTTCTCGTGCATCATGGCCGCACCGACTGGAGGGCTGTGATGGATGAACCGGCTGTTCGGCAGCATGCCCAGGCGTTCTGCGAGGCGCTCGTCGCGGGCGACGTCGATCGGGCCATTGCCGACTTGAGCGACGAGCTGCGGCGGAACCTCGGCGAGGTCCTGGCCCTCCTGCCCTTGCCCGCCACCGCGGCGACCATCCAATCCGTCGAAGCGGGTGGCGCCGGCTACAACGTGATCATCCGCCTCGTCGGCGAGTCCGACGAAGTAGAGATCCAGACGCGCTGGAAGGACCGCGATGGCGAGCCCAGGATCGTCGAAACCAGCCACCTGAGCCGAACCGTCCGCGTTGCCCAGGACGCGGAGGCCGAAGCCGAGGCCGGCACCGAAGGGCAAGCGGGTGGGTCGGCCCAGTAGGGCGACCACAGGACCGTACGGCACGGCAGCGATCGGCCGAGCTACGGATCGATCGTGAACGACCACGGCTCGGCGGCCGAACCGGGGACTCCCGGAACCATCAGGCTCGCTACGCGCGGCGATGGCGGCGCCATCGATGCGCTGATGAAGGCCTCGATCAGGGACATCTTCCCGAGCTTCTACGACGCTCGGCAGACGGCCTCCTCGATCGAGTACATCTCGAGCGTGGACGAGATGCTGATCGATGACGGCACGTACTTCGTCATCGAGGAGGACGGCGACCTCATTGCCTGCGGCGGCTGGAGCCGGCGCGACAAGCTGTACACCGGCTCGGGTGCCGGCTCGAACGACGCGCGACTTCTGGATCCCGCGCGTGAGCCCGCCCGTGTCCGGGCGATGTTCGTGCGGGGGGATCGAACCAGGCGCGGCCTCGGGCGCCGGATCCTGGAGGCCTGCGAACAGGCCGCCCGGGCGGAAGGCTTCCGAACCCTCGCCCTGATGGCCACCCTGCCCGGGGTCCTGCTCTACGAGCGCTACGGATTCCGGGAGACAGAGCGCTCGATCCTCCGATTGCCCGACGGCGTCGAGATCGGCGCCGTTGCGATGGAGATGCCGATCGCGGGTTGAGGGCGCCGCCTAGAATCGCGCGGCCGGTGTGGGTCTCGCCACCGCCGCCGGAGGGCCGACCCGAGGCGGGATAGCCAGGACGGCCCGAGCCGGGTAGCACCCGCGAGACCGACCCGCCTTCCGCTGCTACCCTTGGTCTTGGCCGAACCTCCTCGACAGGGGACGGGGGACCCAGTACCTCGGGGCAAATCGCGAACCATTCGCGGCGGCGATACCCACGCCGAGCCCGACAGCTCACCTCGCAGGCCAAGCGGGTGTTGCGAGGTACGTGGTGAACGGGCTGCACCCAGCTGGACGACGACCGGCGTCGGATCGACGCGCGGTTGCCCGCAACCTCGCACTCGATCTCGTCGGGGCGATCGGCGTCGGGGTCACCGTCGCCTTTGTGACCGCGCTGCTGCCCACGATCGCCCGACGCGCTGGGGTCGAACCCCTCGGTCTCGCCGCCCTCGCTGCAACGCCGTT
>DASQFM010000303.1:0-5179 GCA_035633135.1 Candidatus Eiseniibacteriota bacterium | reverse complement strand
CTCGTCGGCCCGCTCGTGGTGCCCGTTCGTGGGCGTCGCGTCCTCCACCTCGGCCAGCCCGAGGCCGGCCAGGACCTCGGCATATTCTCGGCGGGCCCGACCGGCCGCGCCGTGATCGCCGGCTCGTTTGCGAGCCTCGATCAGCAGGCGCCACGACGGATCGTGGTACCGATCGGCTGCGAGTCCCGCGAGCGCTGCCACGGCGGCGTCCGCCGGTTCACCTGCTTCGATATGGATCTCGGCCAGTGATTGCGCCGCACCGACCACGACTGTCCGCAGCTGCTCCCGTCGTTCGTTGGCCCACTCGGCGGGGCCATCCTCGGGCAGGAGGTCGCCGTGGTACAGGTCCAGGACGTCCCGGAGCCGCGTTCGCGCGCCCGCCCGGTCGTTGGCCGCCCGAGCCGCGATTCCCTCGGCCGCGGCGCGCTCGAGCTCGAGGAAATCGACCTTCGACCCTGCCGGCAGCTCCAGCCGATATGCGTCTCCATCGCGCACGAGCAACGATGACCCGCCTCGCCCGACACCCGGTTCGAGCAGATGCCGCAGACCGGACAGGGCAACATGCAGGCTTCGCAGCGCGGCGTTGAGATCACCTTCAGGCCACAGCGCCTCGGCCAGCACCTCCCGATGGACCGCGGTGCCGGCGTGCAGCGCCAGGTAGCGGAGCAGGGCGCGCGCGCGCGGTTTCGTCGTCGAAAGGTCGATCGGTCGTCCGTCGACCGACAGGCCGAAGCCGCCCAGGGTGACGAGGGCGATCGATGGGCGTCGTTGGGCATCCGGCGCCGCCCGATCCGGCGCGGGAACCTGGCCGCGGCGACCGGCGGTCCCACCGTCGCTCGGCATTGACAGGCCTGTCTCGGACTCGACTGCCTCCGCCAGGAGGCCGTAGTCCGAGGCGCGAGCAGGATCGCCGAGGGCGAGAGCCCGGAACGCGTAGGCTCGCGGCCCGGCCGCGCCCGCCGAACGGGCAAACGCCTCGGCACGCAGGGCGGCGTCCCGGGCGTCCAGGCCCTGCTGCGCGGCAATCAGCGATCCGAGGCAGCGCGCCCAAGCCTCGAGGGTGCCGGAGCCAAGGCGGTGGAAGATTGCGGCTGCGTCTTCCGCCGCGGCGAGCCCGGCGGGATCCTGGAGGGTCGCGCTCTGCAGGAGCCGGATCAACCCCTCGCCCCAGGCGTCGCCGTCGCGCTGGCAGGCCACGATCGCGGTGGCGACCTCGGCCTCGTCACCGCCCTGGACGGCGATGGCGCCGCGACCGAGCCGCCCCAGCCAGCGAGCTCCGAGCCGTTCGGCGGCGTTCAGCGCCGCTTCGATCGGCTCGAGCGCCAGCGGGTCGCCAGCCAGGAGGCGGCTGAGTCCGGCCGCCATCGACGCGCCCGCGGCATGGACCGGCGGCGTGGCCTCGTCCTCGGCAACCCGCTCGAGGACTTCTCGCGCCGTGGTCACGTATCCCGCGGCCAACGCCGCGAGGCCGCGGGCCAGCGAGGCGTTCGGTTCGCCCGACGCATCGTCGGCGCGCGCCACGGCCATCGGATCGCGGACCGTCGCGGCCCGCACCATGCCCGCCCAGTCGCGACCATGGTGCGGCAGCGGCTCGAGCCAGCCGGCCAGCGCGATCCGCTCTCGACGGCAGGTCATGGCCGCATCGGCAGGGCCGAAGGCGCGCTCAGCCTGGCCGTACGCTTCCAGGGCCGCCGGCCAGCGGCCCTCGATCCTCGCGCGGCGGGCGGAGGCGAGCATCAGCCATGGGTCCTGGCGCACGAGCGACGCCGGCAGCGCGTCGAGCCAGCCTGCCGGCTCGGACACGAGGGCCTCGCCCGTCTGGCCGAGGAGACGCTCGACCGCGCTCCAGTCCTCGCCGTGACTGTAGGCCGCGAGCGCTTCGGGAATGGCACCGGCGGCCTCCAGCACCTCGCCTGCCCGCCGGTGCCGCTGCTGGGCGCCGGAATCGCCATGCGCTTCCACGAGCAGGGCCAGCAGGTGGGTGCGGAGGACCTCGTGGTAGCGGTAGGCCGAATCGTCGTCCAGCCGGGTCGTGAAGATCTGGCGGCGTTCGAGCTCCTCCAACCGCTGACGGCTGCCTTTCGAATCCAGGAGGGCGTCGCAGATCGGTCCCGAGAGGCGCCCGAGGACGCTGGTCTCGACGAGAAAGGTGCGCAACTCGGCCGACAGGTCGGCAAGCACGTTGCGAGTCAGATAGTCGCGGGTCAGTCGAGACCCGGTCGTCGTCCCGGACAGGATCCGGCGTCGCTCATCGGGCGACTTGTCGCGCGTGGCCAGGTGGAAGAGCTGCAGGCCTGCGGCCCAGCCCTCGATCCGCCGGGTCAGCACGGCGAGCTCCTGCGGCGGCAGCTGCTGCTTGTAGTGATCGCGGAACAGCCGCTCGACCTCCCAGGGCCTGAATCGCAGGTCATCGGCGGCGATCTCCAGGAGCACGCCGGACACCCGCCAGCGGGGAAGGTTGAAGGCTGGCTGGACACGTGAGGCGGCGAGGACGGTCAGCGCCGGCGGGGCGTACTCGATCAGGCGCTCGAGGGCGCGTTCGGCAGGGCTGCCCTCGAGGGTGTGCAGGTCATCCACGACCAGGACGAGCGGCTGGGTCAAGCTTGCCTCGAGGGCCCGGAGAAGCCCGTCGATGGAACCGTCCTGGTCGCCAAGATTTCCGGACGTCGCCTCGATCGCCCTTCCGAGATGGGTCACCATCGCCCGCTCGTCACCGTCCCAGATCTCGGCCCGGTACCACGCGACCGGCGACTGAGCGGCCGCGGCCAGGTGGCTTAGTAGGGTCGTCTTTCCCGAACCGGCGGGCGCCACGACCAGCGCAAGCCGGTATTCATGGATCCGCGCCAACAGCGCGTCGAGGCGCTCGCGAGCCAGTCCGCCGGCCGCCGGGGCACGGACCTTTGCCGGGACCGTGGCGATCGGCGGGGTCACCCACCGACCTCGATCGAGCCGACCGGGCTGGTCACGCGGATCCCCTCACCGGCCGCCGTCGCGACGAACGAATAGTCGGCCAGCGGATCGAGGAACACGGTCGCCACGGAGACCTCTCGTCCGCCGATGACGGCCTCATCCGTGGCCGCCTGGAGCAGCGTGCCGCCGGCGACGTCGCTCTGCCAGAGCCACAGGTCGGTCGTCGTATCGGGCGGCGGCTTGAACACGATCTGGTACATGCCGGGGCCGATCAGATTGGCGTACAGGAGGTCGATCGACCGCGGTGGCCTGGTGCTCGCCGAGGGTGCCGGCGACACCGGCGACCCTCGCCTCTTCACGACCCCGAGGATGCCGGCCGGGCAGTCCGGCGGCGTTGGCCGGCTGATGCAATGGATGAACAATGGAGAAAGCCGCGCGCCGCCTTCTTCGAACGTGACCGGTGGCGTCTCGGTCGGACCTTCGGGCTGGATCGTGCCCGGGTCGAGGCCCGGCGGAAGCGGCGGAACCCCGGAGTCGTCCGGCGGCATCGGATCGACGATCATCCCCGGCGATTCGCTCGGCATCACCGATTCGGTCGGGGCCGATTCGGTGGGCGGCGTTTCGGTCGGTGTCTGTGATCCGGTGGGCGGAGGAGATTCGAATGGCCCTCGGCCCGGGTAGGCGTCGAGCGGCAGGATCGGACGATTAGTCGGCACGACGCCGCCGGGGAATGCCCAGACCGCGGGGATGAGCCCACCGCCGAAGGTGGTCGCGAAGTCCTCGATGGCGTCGGCCGGCCACCACTCGCCCTGGTAGCCGTTCCACGGCCGACCGAGCGGGTCGATCACGAAGTAGGCGGCCGGCGTGTCGGCGGTCGCCGGGCGGAAGGCGTCGAGGTAGATCGCGTGGCCGGCGAGGAAGTTCTTCTGGAGCCGGAGCTTCTCGGGGATCACGCGATACAGCCCCTGGATGACGGCCCCGGCGCCGCCATACATCAGGGCCCGCAGCTGGAGCGGGCTGATGGCGCCCTTGAAGAACTCGACCGCCCAGCCGCGCCGCATCGCCTGCCCGAGGTTGCCGAGGGTCGTGCCCACCGGCGACTGGTTGTCCTGGAGGGCGCGCAGCTGCGAGCCGGTGGCGACGACGCCGTAGGCCAGCCGCGCGAGCATGGCCCCGGACGCCATCGTGCAGTTGCTGCCCTGGTACGGCCCGCCGTCGAACTGCGTGATGGCCGGCACGCGGGGAACCGTTCCGTTCAGCCACGGTGGTCGTGCGCCTGTCTCCAGGACCTTCGATTCGATTGCTTCGGTGTAGCTGACGAGCTGGATCGTCGACGTCTCGGGCAGCGGCTCGATCGGCACCGGGGGAGCCGACGTCGCCTCGCTGATGGCGAAGTCGACCGGATCGCCGTCCGTCCCCTCGAGGGCAAATGTAGACGCGGGCGCCAGCGCAGCCGTCGAGCGAATCTCTGCCGACGACGTGGCCGCGCCAACGCCGAGGGCACCGCCGGCGCCGATCGCTGCACTCAGGACGAACCGCAGGACCAGGCCGCCGGTTCCGGAGAACAACCTGCCGACCGAGCTGCCGAGCGGTCCCAGGGCGGCCTTGATCCCCGTCATCCCCTCACCCGATGCAGTACGGCGCGATGGTGATCGTGTAGTAGCTGCCGGGCGGGAGGGATGACGAGTTGCCGAAGACGTCGGTTGCAAGCACGTAGACATAGAAGTTGTAGCCGGCCCAGCTGCCACTGCCCGTGTTGGGGTAGGTCAGCGTCGTGGTCCACGTGGTCCCGCCCGACCAGGACATCGCCTTGGGCGCCCACGAAACGCTATAGGGCCCCCAGTAGTAGAGGGTCACGCTGGCGACCCCCGAGGCATCGCTGGCATTGACGGTGAAGGTCACGCCGCCGGTCGGGCAGACGGTGCCCGAGTTCGGCGACAGGCCCCACAGGCTCGGTGCCGTCGTGTCAGCTGGCGTGGGCGTGGGCGCAGGGGTCGGGATCGGCGTCGGCGTCGGGATCGGCGTGGGCGTCGGCGTGGGCTCGGGCGTCGGCGTGGGCTCGGGCGTCGGCGCCGGTGTGGCCGCCGGAGCCGCGGTTGCCGGTGGCGTGGTCGGCGCGCGGGTCGGCCGCGGCGTCGTGTTCGGGGCCGGCGTCGGCGTGGGCGCCGACGTCGGCTCGGGCGCGGGCGTCGCCTCGGGCTCCGGTGTCGGGCTCGGTGCGGGCGACGGGCTGGGCCGTGGCGACGGCGCGGTGGCAACCAGCGGGGCG
>DASQFM010000302.1:0-4637 GCA_035633135.1 Candidatus Eiseniibacteriota bacterium | reverse complement strand
CGCGGCCGCCAGCCGTGCTCGCCGGCAGCCGCGCGCGGGTCGGCGCGCTCGCCGCGCTCCCCGCCAGCCGGGCGCGGGTCCTCGCCGGGGTTCCCTGCCGGCCCCTCCTCGCGCGGCGCCCGGCCCGGGTCGGCGCCCGATTCGGCCACCCTCAGCCTGCCGGCTCGGCGAGGCGATAGCCCACCCCGTAGACGGTCAACAGGTAGCGCGGCTCGCGCGGCTCGGGCTCGAGCTTGCGGCGGATGTTCTTGATGTGGGTGTCGATCGCCCGTTCGTAGGATTCGAACGCGACCCCCCGAACCGCATCGAGCAGCTGGGCCCGGGTGAAGACGCGGCCCGGCTGGCGAGCCATCGTCGCCAGGATCGAGAACTCCGTCGAGGTCAGCTCCACCGTTCGCCCTGCCACCTCGGTTCGCATCCGCGGCACGTCGAGGACCAGGTCGCCGACGACCAGCGTCTGGTCGGTATCGGTCGTCCGCTCGGATCGCCGCAGCACGGCGCGCACCCGAGCCACGAGCTCCCGCGGGCTGAACGGCTTGGTGATGTAGTCGTCGGCGCCCAGCTCCAGGCCCAGCAGCTTGTCGAGCTCGTCGTCGCGCGCCGTCAGCATCACGATCGGGGTGGTGGACTCCGCCCGCAGCGTCCGCGTCACGTCCAGCCCGTCGAAGTGCGGCAGGCCGAGGTCGAGGACCACCAGGTCCGCCGGCGGGTCCGGACGGCATGGATCGCCGATGGGCCGTCGCTCGCGGTCAGGACCGTGAAGCCGGCGTGCTCCAGGTAGTCGCGCGCCAGCTGGACGATCTTCGGCTCGTCGTCGACGATCAGGACGGTCCGCATATGCCGGTCATCCTAGTGATGGAAATGCCGCAACGGCCGCCGTCATCGGGCGACCGTCGCGATTCGAAACCGGAGTTGGTGGCTCAGGCAGGACCCGAGCCGCCGGGAGCACCGGGACCGGTCGCGGTGCCGGGACCGCTTCCGCTGCCGGACGAGCCGCCGGAGCCGCCCGTCCCGCCGGAGCCGCCCGTCCCGCCGGTCTGGCCGGCACCCTCGGCCTCGTGGAGCCGCCGATGGAAGTCGGCGATCTGGCGCTCTCGCTCGTCACGCCAGCCTTCGTAGCCTGCCTGCCCGCCGGGACCCCAGCCGTGCCGGCCCCAGCCGCCGCCCCAACCACCGCGCCCGCCGCGGAACGCTGCCCGGACGAGCCCGAAGATCAGGAACAGGAACAGGATCGGGAAGAGCAGTCCGAAGATGCCGAACCCGAAGAAGCCCGGGTGGAACCCGTAGCCGTAGGCGTAGCCGGGGTATGGGACGACGGCGCCCGCCGGAACGCCACCGGCCTGGACAAGGCCCTGGGTGAGGCCCGCGTTGTAGACGCCCGCGCCGAGCCCGATGAGCAGGGCCACGACGATGACGCCAAATAGGATGCTGACGATTCCTCGTCCGTTCACTTGCCATCTCCTTCATTCACTCGAACGGTGATGGCACGATCCTCGCGCCGGATCATGGCGGCGCTGTGAAGGCCGGACGGAGAACTTGTGGAATCGATGGGGGCGCGAGGAGCCGCCTGGGCCGCCGAATCAGGCTCCGGGCGCGTCCTTGATGACGATACCCGGGAGTCGGTACTGCCGCGGCAGGTCGGCCGCCTCCGCCTCGCTGTAGCCCGGGCCGACGAGCGAGCCGTCGGGCTCGAAGAACTCCGTGTAGCGGCCGTGGTTGTCGCCGGCGTAGGCGAACGCCGCCGCGACACCCATCCGTCGGAGCTCGGGATGATCCTTCAGCATCGCCGTAAGCGTGTAGCCGCTGCGGCGCAGCTCCAGGATGTTCCGCACGGTCAGCCGGGTGCCGTAGCAGAACGGCTCGCCGTTCATCACGAGCGGGTCGCTGACGACCCACTTGATCGTCATCCGGTCAGGCGCCCTTGTACAGGAACGCCAGCAGCGGGTGGCGCTTCCGGGCGTCGCCGGCGAGCCGCCGGAAGTCGCGGAAGACCGCAATCGCGGCATCGATCGCGGCGTCGACCGTCGGCATCGCTTCGGGCTCCACGATCGATGCGCTGGCCTGCCGCAGCCCGTTGAGCAGGCTGATCACGTCGTCGAGCGGGATGGCTCGCTTGCGGTAGCGGACTGCAACCATGTCGGCCCAACGAGCGAGGTGGCGCGGATCACCCGCCGCGACCGACGTCGCGAGGACCTCGGTCATCGCCTCGAGGTCGGCCAGGAGGCCGCGAAGGACGAGATCGCTGTGCCGTTCCCGAAGCGTCGGATCCTCGTGGATTGCCGCCTCGAGAGCCCGTGCCGCGGTCCGAAGCCGACTCGATCGGAGGGCCTTCGCGTCATTGGGAAAGCCCGCTCGTTCGTCGCGAGGGGGCAGGCCGAGCGAGGGGTGGGACATGGGCACGAGTCTAGCGGGCAAGCTCGGCCATCGCCACGTGCGGGGCCCAGCGCCGGGGCTCGGTCAGGGCTTCCGGCTGCCCGACCGCTCGGCCCAGTGGAGCGCGACCCCGGACGCAGGGGCTCGGGGCCCCTGTTCTTGCCGGATTCCTCCGCCGGTGACCCTCGGCGAGGGATGACCGGCCCAAACCGGGCGAACTCGGGGACGGGGGCGCTCATCCTGCACCAATCGTCATCCGCGGTGACGTCCGGCAAGGAATCCGCAGGTCTCGACCATCCTGATGGCGCGTCGGTGCGCCAGTGATCCGAATCGGGTGGCTAACGTCACCTGCGGTGACGTCCGGGGGAAAGTCTCCGCCCGGCTGGGACGCAGGGATACGATGCGGCGATGACCGTCCCGCCACCCGACCGACCGGTTCCAGACTCCGGCGATCGACCGCCGGAGACCGTGGCGCGGCGACTTGCGGAACCGCCGTCGGCCCGCTATCCCCAGGCCCGCCAGGGCCCCGACCGGCCGACCGGGGTCGAGACGCGGATGACCAGCGGGCCGATCCTCCAGGCGCTTGCCGTCGCCATCGGCGGCGCCGCGCTGCTGTTCCTCGTCAGCGGGATCCTGTCGACGACGGTAGGCCTGCTGTTCATCGCGGCGGTGATGGGTGCTGGCGTGGGCCTCACGCTGGCAGGCCTGGCCGTCGCCGCCCCGTCCGAGTCAACCGCCGCGTCGGCACCGCTCCCGCGATCGACGATCCGCCGCGCAGCGGTCGTCCTGGCCATCGGCGCTGTCGCCTTCGCGGCGATTGCGACCTGGCTGTTCGCCCAATCGGAAGGTGGCGCGCTCGGGCTTTTCGACTATCTGTGGTCGACGTTCGGCCTGCTCGTTCCGACTGAGATCGTCGTGGCAGCGCTTGGCGCGGCGTGGGGCTCGGGCGCTGGCCCGATTCGCACCGGATGACGGAGCCCCAGGTCATCGAGGAGCCGCCGCGCATCCGCTTCAGGCGTCCGGGGGAGGACGACTACCTCGCGATCGGGTCGGTGATCGACGAATGGTGGGGCGGCGGCCGCAGGCTCCACCTGCTCCTGCCCCGGCTGTGGCTCCAGCACTTCAACGGCACGTCGTGGCTGGCAGAGACGGAAGGCGGCGCGCTCGCCGGATTTCTGATCGGATTCCACTCGCCGGACCGGCCGGCCGAGGCGCACTGCCACATGATCGCGACCAACCCGAACCTGCGGCGGCGCGGCGTGGGTCGTGGGCTGTACGAACGCTTCTTCGCCGACGCCCGTGCGGCCGGCCGATCACGCGTGAACGCCGTGACCTGGCCCGGGAACCGGCTCTCGATCGCATTCCATCGGGCCATGGGCTTCGAGGTCGAGGCAGGTCCGGGGACCCAGAACCTGTACGGAACGCCCGCCTATCCGGGCTACGACCTGGAGGAGGAGGATCGGGCGGTGCTGGTCCGCACGCTCTGAACCGCGGCTTGCCGTGTGCCCCGACCCGACGACGACGCGGCCCTCAGGATCACGGCTTGCCTGACGTGGTGCCGACAGTCTCACCCACGAAAGGCATGCCCAGCCGATCGACCGCCTCGAGGCTCATCCGGAGCACGGCGGTCTTGGCACCGGCGACGTCGCGAACATAGGTCGCCTCCTCGTCGGCGGTCATCCGGCGGCCGCGAACGATGTCCCGTGGTCGCCCGACCTGGAGCCAGGACAGGTGATACCGGTCCATCGGCCCCCAGGCGGCGGCGAGGAGGTCGTCCGACAGCTGGAGCCAGAGCTGCAGGCCGGTGAGGCTGGGACTGGCCTCCAGCCGCTCGCCCTCGGCGATGAGCTGCCTGGTGCGGGAAATGAGCTCCGCGCGGGTCATCAGCCGCCCGCCACGTGCCTGGGCTCCGCGGCCGCGCGCCCGGCAGGCTGGCCGGCGTCGGCCGCCCGGTTCGCGGCCTCGCCCCTCTCGACCGCGGCAGCGGCCGCGGAATCGCCGGCCACGATGTAGGCCTCCCGGTCGGCCCGGGCTCGACGGGTCCACGGTCCGGGAAGCCCCGTTCCGATCGCGCGGCCCTCGAAGCGAGTGACCGGCAGGATCCCCGCGACGCTCGAGCACAGGAATGCCTCGTCCGCATCGGCCAGGTCGCGGGTGGTGAGCCAGGTCTCCGCGACGTCCAGACCGGCGCGCGTTCCCCAGACGACGATCCAGCTCCGGGTGGTCCCGGGCAGGATGGCGCAGGCGAGATCCGGGGTGACCAG
>DASQFM010000301.1:0-2265 GCA_035633135.1 Candidatus Eiseniibacteriota bacterium | reverse complement strand
CGCGGACAGCGTCCGCCACGAGACGGTATAGACCCCGTCACCCAGCTGACCCACGGCGATCTGCAGCCGGAGCGGCTCGCCCGGGACGGACTGGACCGGCCCGCCGGCGTGGTCCGTGCCCCGCGAATCGAGAATCTTGATCGACGACAGGCGGGCATCCGACGTCTCGCCGAAAGTGAGGACCACCGTGGTTGGCGCGGTGCCCACCGTCGATCCAGCGGCCGGCTCGGATGACAGCAGCAGGGCATGGGCGGCGGCGCGCGGGGGCAGCGACAGCGACGTCAGGCCAAGGGCCAGCGCCAGCGTCGTCAGCAGCGCCCGCCGACCGCCCATGCCCATTGCTCAGGCTGCCGTGGGACGCCCGCGGCGCATGACGGCTGCGAGCGCCGCGACGGCCAGGACGGTCCCCAGGACTCCCAGGCCGGCGCCGACGAGCAAGGCCCGATCCGCCGCCGCGCGGGCATCGGTCGCTGCTGCCTGGGCCGCGTCGACCGCCGCCTGACTCGGTCCGCCGCCGGCCTGAAGCTCGGTGACGCGCGCGTCAACACGGTCCAGCCGGGTGACGACCTCGGCCATCGTCGGCAGCTTCACCGGGAACTCGGCGTCTGATGTTCCGAGGACGGTGTCGAAGGTCGTCGCGGACGACGTCAGGGTGAGATCGACAGCCTCGCCCTTGACGGTGCCGGTCAGATGGAAGGTGTAGTCGCCGAGAGCGGTCGGCACGACGGCGGCGTTGTATTCGCCGAGGGGACCCTCGCCCTCCTCGGGATCCCAGGCGGGCTCGAAGGGCAGCGGCTGGCTCTGCTGATCGGCAGTCGAGACGACGACGGTGATGTCGTCCGCGCCGAGGTCGGTCACCGGCTGGTCCTGGGCATCGTGGATGCTGAGAAAGACGGCGTTGGGCTGATCAACGTAGGCCGGCTCGACCTTCCAACCGATCTCGACGTCGTAGGGACCAACGTGTTCGTGGACGTGGGCCCCGACGGCAGGAACGAAGAGGAGCGCGAGGATGGCGCTGCCGACGACGGCGGCGCCGAAACGGACGCGGGGACTTTTCACGGGTGTTCCTCCGGGGTGTCGGGCGGGTTCGACTGAACCCGCCCGGACGTCGATGCGGCCGCGCCGGGCCCGGGCCACGCGTCGCGCAGCGCCGGAGCTCAGGCCGCGATCCTGATCACAACCCCCGGTGGCGGGGCCCGGACCCCGAGGCTTCGTCCCAGGATCGAACTGCGCACTGCGTCCGAGCGCTGGGGCGGCCGATGCGGCCGCAGCGGGCGCGGGCGCGGCGCCAGGGCTGCCCGGATTCGAGCCAGAAGGACACCGCGACGCCATCGGAACAGCGCCACCACGAGCCCGACCGCGATCGCGACCCCGGCCATGATGGCCAGGGCGCCCGGATACTGCGGCGAGGCGAGGATCGCAGGGTCGGGCGCCTGGAGGCCTCTCGCGGCCCGCTCGATGTTCTCCTGGACGGTGAGCAGCACGGCCACGACGAGGCCCAGTCGAGCCGCCAGGCCCGCCCACGAGCGAGCGAAGGCGCCGACGTTCGCCGCCGTCAACGGGCCGGCCGTCGTGGCGTGTGCGGCCATGCCGAGGCGCCGGAGCTGCCAGGCAGCGGCGATGAGGAGCGCCGCGCCGAGGGCCAGGCAGACGAGCACGGCGTTCGTCCACGTCTCGCCATGCCCGGCGTGCACCAGCGCCTCGCCGTAGGCCGAGCCATAGCGCATGAGGAACGTCAGGTCGTGGGCCAGCGCCAGGGTCACCACCACGACGACGGCGCGGGCGATCCAGGAGGGGCGAGGGCCAAGCATGCCCGCTACTGTACCCGCGAGACGCGACGCGATCCCCGGCAGGACGTCGATCAAGATCGCGGATCTCGTTGACAATGCCCCCTGTCGACCCCCGCGAACATCGCCGCTCAGCAACATCGCCGCTCGAACAGTGAGGACATCGATGCCCCTCCTCCTCGGCTACAAGGCGTCGGCGGAGCAGTTCGGACCCCAGCGGCTGTTGGACCTGGCCGTGGCGGCCGAGCGCGCCGGCTTCGACTCGGTCTGGACCAGCGACCACTTCCAGCCCTGGCGCCACACCAACGGCCACGCGCCGAACGCCCTGGTCTGGCTCGGCGCGGCGAGCCAGGCGACACAGCGGGTGACGCTCGGCACGAGCGTCCTGACGCCCTCCTTCCGGTACAACCCGGCCGTCGTCGCCCAGGCCTTCGCGACGCTCGGCATGCTGGCGCCGAAGCGAGTGATCCTCGGCGTT
>DASQFM010000300.1:0-2094 GCA_035633135.1 Candidatus Eiseniibacteriota bacterium | reverse complement strand
GGGCGATGGCTCGCGACGAGGTCATCTCGCTCGAAGCCACCGAGGCCAGCCTGCTCGACGACCTGACAGTCCTGCTGCTGCCCCGCGATCCGGCCGACGACGGCAACGTCATCCTCGAGATCCGCGCCGGCGCGGGTGGCGAGGAGGCCGCCCTGTTTGCCTCGCAGTTGCTCCGGATGTACCTCCACTACGCCGAGCGGCACGGCTACAAGGC
Source organism: Candidatus Eiseniibacteriota bacterium (assembly GCA_035633135.1). Taxonomy (GTDB): domain Bacteria; phylum Chloroflexota; class Limnocylindria; order Limnocylindrales; family CSP1-4; genus UBA5189. Next base: position 1,880 of record DASQFM010000300.1, on the reverse strand, counting down.
CGAAGTGATGAGTCTCAACGAGACCGGCATCGGCGGCACGAAGGAGGCGATCGTGGAGATCGCCGGCGACGGCGCCTACTCCCGCCTCAAGTTCGAGGGCGGAACCCACCGCGTCCAGCGCGTCCCGGCGACGGAATCCTCGGGCCGCCTCCACACCTCCACCGCGACCGTCGTGGTCCTGCCCGAGGTCGAGGAGCACGAGATCGAGATCGACGAGGAAAGGGACCTCCGGATCGACGTCAAGCGCTCGTCGGGTCCGGGCGGGCAATCGGTCAACACCACCGACTCCGCCGTCCGGATCACCCACCTCCCGACCGGCCTGGTGGTCGAGATCCAGGACGAGAAGAGCCAGCACAAGAACAAGGCCAAGGCGCTGACGGTCCTGCGGGCCCGCCTCCAGGATGCCGAGCGACGCCGCCAGCGGGAAGCCGACTCCGTCGCCCGCCGCTCGATGATCGGCGCGGGCGACCGGTCGGACAAGATCCGGACCTACAACTTCCCCCAGGACCGGGTGACCGATCATCGAGTCAAGCTCGACCTGTCGAACCTGCCGCGCGTCCTGGACGGCGATCTCGACCGCCTGATCGACACCCTGAGCACCACTGACCAGGCCGAACGGCTGGCGGCCCTCGTCGAGGACGACGCGGCCGGCGCGTCGACCGGCGGTTCCGGCGATCGAACGGCCCGCTGAGGCCGGCGCCGCGATGCCGACCGTCGCCGAGCTCCTGGAGCAGGGGATCCGGCGCCTCCACACCGCCGGATCCGAAACCCCGCGACTCGATGCCGAGGTCCTCCTGGCGCACATCCTGGGGATCGACAGGACGGGAATCCTGGCCCACCCGGAGGCGCCGGTCGGCGACGGCCTCGCCGCCCAATACGTCAAGGCGCTCGATCGGCGCGAGACAGGCGAGCCGGTGGCCTACGTCCGCGGCGTCAAGGAGTTCCACTCGCTGGCGTTTGCGACGGACGCCCGAGCGCTGATTCCACGCCCCGAGACCGAGCTCCTGGTCGACCTGGCCGTGGCGGAGGTCGCGCGGCGCCTGCTCGCCGCCCCTCGGCCCATCGGCATCGCACCGCTCCGAATCGTCGACGTGGGCACCGGCGGCGGCGCGGTGATCGTGACGCTGGCGGTGCTCCTCGATCGGCTCGGGATGCTGGGCGAGGTCGACCTCATGGCCACCGACGCGGATGCCGCTGCGCTCGACCTGGCCCGTGAAAATGCCGTCGGCCACGGGATGGGCGATCGGATTCGGTTCGAGCTCGCCGACCTGCTGCCCGGTGAGTTACCGGGACGCTGGGACCTCATCCTGGCGAACCTGCCGTATGTCCGGACCGACGCCATCGCCGGCCTCCCACCGGCTGCCGCTTTCGAGCCGCGGCAGGCGCTTGATGGGGGTTCCGACGGCCTGGTCACGATCGGACGGCTGCTCGACCTGCTGCCCGATTCGCTCGACCGGGAAGGGATCGCCCTGATCGAGATCGGCGCCGATCAGGCCGACGCGATGGACGTCGCTGTGGCCGACCGCCTGCGCGGCTGGTCGTGTGCGATCGAGCCCGATCTCGCCGGGCTGCCGCGGGTCGCGCGGGTCATGCCCCCGTGACCGGTCCCGGCGCTCGGCTCGCACGGCGCGGTCGTGTGGAGCCGCCGTTCGTTCCCCGTTCCGTCGCCGCCGTCTTCCCGATCCGGATGCTGGCGCTCGACATCGACGGCACCCTCGTGGGCGACGATCTGGTGCTCCGCGAACGGACTCGCGCCGCGATCGTCCGGGCGGTCCATCGGGGCCTGCGCGTCTCCCTGGTCACCGGACGGATGACCGCCTCGGCGCTGACGTTTGCCCGCCTCCTCGAGCTCCGCGACCCGATCGTCGGCCTGCAGGGCG
>DASQFM010000299.1:0-5651 GCA_035633135.1 Candidatus Eiseniibacteriota bacterium | reverse complement strand
GTCGTCGTCCTCCTCCTCGAAATCGAGGCGGACCCAGGGTCGGTCTTCCTCGCCCGCGCCCCACGTCCGAAGGCCGTCGAGGTCGGCCGAGGCGGAGGTCACCCGCCTGGTGAGCGCCAGCTCGAGGGCTCGCTGGATGGTGGTCTTGCCCGACTCGTTCGGCCCCCGGATCACCGTCAGGCCCCTGGCGAGCTCCAGGTCGAGATCCCGGTGCCGCCGCAGGTTGCGGATCCGGAGGCGGGTGATCCTCACAGCGTGACTTCCTCGCCCGCCAGGAGGAGCCTCCCAAGCCGGAGCGCGTCGCGCAGCTCGGATGCCTGCCCGTCGCCGAGCACCTCGGCGTCCGCGACGTCCGTCGTGATTCCCTCCTCCGCGGCGCCCGCCTCGGCGGCTGCCTCGACCTCGGCGATGCGCGCCTCGAGATCCCGGATGAAGGCCCCGAGGACGGTGTCCGGCGGCGGGATCGGGCTTGCGGTCAGCGACGCGATCGATCGATCGCGGACCTTCAGGCGCATGAACCGGTCCTCGAGCTCGCGCTCCACCTCGTCCGGCTCGAGGTCGAGCTGGTCCGGTCGGACACCGATCAGCCGGACATCGAGCACCAGGTCAGGATCCGCGCGCCCGACGAGCGCGTCCACCAGCGCCGGCTGCGACGCAATCCCGGCGGCATCGAGGTCGAGGCGCTCGAAGCGCGTCCGGCCGACCTGTCGCGGGGCGACCTCGACGCGCTTCAGGCCGTCGGGTTGGTCCAGGCTCACGAGCACGACCTGTCCGGCCCGATCCTGGTGGACCGCGACCGGCTCCGGCGCACCGGAGTAGGCATAGACGGTCCCGGCAACCTTGCCCTGGTTGAACGAGTGCCAATGCCCGAGGGCGAGGTAGTCGAGGTGGCTGGCACCGATCTCCGCGGTGCTGACGACGACCTCGTCGCCGTCCGTCTGGCCCGGGATGGCAACCGCCGCGTGGAGCAGCCCCACGTGCCAGGTCGACCGGGCGTCGCGGGCCACGTCGAGGCCGCGGAGCGGCGAATGGGGCGCCCGCTTCGTGGCGAACGGCTGGCCGTGGACGACAACGTCGAGTGGGGCGAAGTGGGCCTCCGGCACGTCGGGGGTGAGGACCGTCACGTACTCCGGCCCCGCCACGCCGGCCATCGCCGGCAGGTCATAGGAGCGATAGATCGAGGCGCCGTCATAGACGTCATGCGTCCCGGGGGTGATGACGGTCCGGATTCGAGCATCGACCAGTCGGCCGAGCTGGCCCGCGACCCGGTCGACCGACCGCCGCGGCTGGACGTTCGAGTCGAACAGATCGCCGGCGATGAGGACCAGGTCGACCTGCTCGGCGACGGCCAGGTCGATGGTGGCGACGAAGGCCGTGAACTGGCGTTCCCGCTGCGCCGAGGCGCGATCGCCGAGGTCGGCGTGCCGCGCTCCGAGGTGGACATCGGCGGTGTGCAGCAGGCGGAGCATCGTTCCGGGGCGCCTCTCCATGCTCGACGTCGCTCGCGGGTCTGAAGGACCGGGCGAGCGAGGCGCCCCCATCGCTCCCCGCTCGCCTGCCGCAAGCCTCGCGGGCCATTGTGACAGGTCGGCTGGCACGTTCGGCGGGGTCCGCTGGGAGGCTCGGCCCGGTCTCGCCAAGCGCTGCAAGGCCTCGATCGTGGAACCGGATGTATCCTGCGATCGCATCCACCCGGTGCGCCCCGACTCGGGACTCTAGATCGGCACCTTGGGTCGCGCGGGCCCCCGGCTCCGGCCGCTTCCGCGCTGCTGCCGGTCGACGCCTCGAGCCGAGGAGCACCACGACCACGCGCTCCGGAGGCACCTCGTGACCTACGTCGATCGGACCATCACCTGTGTCGACTGCGGCTCCGAATTCATTCATTCGGCCGACGATCAGCAGTACTACGCGGAGAAGGGCTTTTCCTCGGATCCCAAGCGCTGCGTGAGCTGCCGAGCCAGCCGGCGGGCGGCTCGAGACGGGGACTACGCCGTCCAGGACTACGGTGGCCCGCGGGGCTATGAGCAGCGCGGCGCCTCGAATCGGGAGTACTTCGCAGTTCTCTGCTCGGAGTGCGGCAACCAGGCCCAGGTGCCCTTCAAACCGCGAATGGATCGGCCGGTCTACTGCTCCGACTGCTTCCGCAAGGTCCGGCCCGAATAGTCATCGCGCGGTCGCCGTGGGCGGCCCGTTGACATCCGCCGGGCGCCTCGCGTCAGACCCCGTCGATACACTGCCGCGGTGACCGGGACCCAGCGACGCATCCTGCTGGCGGCGATCCTGGGGTCCTCGATCGTCTTCCTCGACAGCACCATCGTGAACGTGGCGCTGCCACGGATCGGTGCGGAGCTGCCGACCTCGTTCCTCGGGGTCCTCGAAGGCCAGACCTACGTGGTCGCCGGGTACATGGCGACGCTGGCGGCCCTGCTGATCCTCGCCGGGGCACTCGGCGATCAGTACGGTCGCCGCCGGACGTTCGCGATCGGGCTCACCGGATTCGTTGCCGCCTCGGCGGCATGCGGCCTGGCCCCGAGCCTCGAGGCGCTGGTCCTGGCGCGGATCCTGCAGGGTGTCGCCGGCGCGCTGCTGGTTCCCGGATCGCTGGCGATCATCACCGCCACTTTCGACGGCGAGCAGCGCGGCCGCGCCTTCGGCATCTGGGCCGCCGCGACGGCGGCGATGAACCTCCTGGGCCCCGTGCTCGGCGGCATCCTCGTCGCCAGCCTGTCGTGGCGGGTTGCGTTCCTCATCAACCTGCCGATCGGCGCGGCCGCGGTGTGGCTGACGCTCCGATTCGTGCCGGAGACCCGGCGGAGCGACCGGCGCTCCCTGGACTGGCTCGGCGCGATCGTCGTCGCCATCGCGGTCGGCGGGCTCTCGTTCGGCGCCATTCGCGGCCAGGAAAAGAACTGGACCGAACCGGGAGCGATCCTGGCCCTGGCCCTGGGCGCCGTGGCGGCAATCATCTTCCCGTTCCTGATGGCCCGCCGGCCTGAGCCCCTCGTCCCGCTGTCGCTGTTCCGGAACGTCCGGTTCGCCGCGATCAACCTGTCGACGCTGCTGATCTACGGCGCGCTGTACGTCTTCGGGTCGTTCCAGAGCCTGTTCCTCCAGGGCGCCCTCGGCTATTCGCCACTCGGCTCTGCCCTGATCGGGGTTCCGGTCACGATCCAGCTGACGCTGCTGTCCGCGCGCGTCGGCACGCTGGCAGCGCGAATCGGGGCACGCCGGTTCCTGGTCGCGGGACCGGCGCTGATGGCGATCTCGATGTTGCTGTGGGCCCGCATCCCGTCCGACGCACAGCCGTGGCGCGCGACGATCGAGGATCCCGCGTCACTGATCCCGCCGCTCGACACGATCCTGGGGCCGGTGGCGGCGATGCTGGTGTTCGGCTTCGGGATCGCGATGGTGGTGGCGCCGCTCACCACGACGCTGATGTCGTCCGTGCCGGTCGATCGGGCGGGTCTCGGCTCGGCGATTAACAACGCCATCTCACGGGTCGGCCAGCCGCTCGTCTCGGCTGCGGTCTTCATCGCCGTGACCGGCAGCTTCTACGCGGCGCTCGCGGCTGCGGCGCCGGGGCTCGACCCGTCCGACCCGGGCCTGCGCGCTTCGATCCAGCCACTGAACCCGCCACCACCGGGGACGCCGGAGGTCCTCGTCCGCGCGGCGCGAATCGCCTCGACCGATGCCTTCCACCTGGCGGCCCTCGTCAGCGCCGCTCTGCTCGTGGCCGGCGGGCTCGTGAACTGGTACGGCCTGCGCTCGCTTGATGGCGCGAGCCCCAAGCGGGGAGCCGCTCCGGCGCCGTCGGGCGGCTAGAGGCGGCGCGCGGCCTCGAGGTCGGCTTGCGTGTCGACGTCGAGCAGGCTGCCGCCGGCAGGATCGAGGCGTCCCCACTCGTCCTCCGGGATCTCCGCCACGTTCAGTCGCGCGAGGGCGGCGCGCAGCGATGTCTCTTCCGAGGCGATGGCCGCCTCGACGGCGCGACGGGCCTCCGTCACACAAAGTGCCACCGGCAGCGGCCGCGCACCGCCCGGCTGGCCGAGCAGGACCCCGTCCGGCAATCCCGGCGATCCGGGCGTCCCCGGCCGCCCCGGCGACTCAGGCGCGGACGCCCCCCGCCCCCCCGGTATCGGTGCGTGGTTCCGCGATCGTGGCGCCGCGGGTTCCAGGTCGCCGAGCCGTGCCAGCATCGCCCGCAGCACCGCCGGCTCCAGACGGGGCATATCGCCGCCGACAACGATGGCCAGCACGCCCGTTGCGGCACCCAGTCCGCTGCGCAAGCCGATGAGCGGCCCGCCGAACGCCACGGGATCGCGGACGAGCTCGACGCGGACAGCAGCCGGCAGGCCGTCGAGATCGGTGAGCGCGACGCCGCCGGAGGCCGGTCCAACGACGATGACCTCGTCGGCCACCTCCGCCGCTGCTCGAATGGCCAGATCCAGCAGCGGGACACCGTCGACCAGCGCCTGGAGCTTCGAGCCACCGAAACGGGACGATCGGCCGCCGGCGAGGACGATCGCGCTGACCCTCATCGCTCGGCGGTGCTCCCCGCGGGCGCTGGTGCAGCGTCTCCACGCGGCGCCCTCGGCCCCGGGACGTGGCCGGGCGCGGTTCGTCGCAGCAGGCCCCGTCGATCGAGGTCCTCGAGGATCAGGAGCACGTACCGCCGGCTCGTTCCGGTGGCATCCCGGAATGCCGCCGGCGTGAGCGGGGCGCGGGTGGCCATCGCCAGGGCGAGGGCCGCGAGCCGCTGATATTCACTGGCCGACCAGGCGAGATCGGCCTCGATCCGGACGATCCGGCCCGATTCGGTCAACGTGCGGACGCCCTCCGGCGGGCAGCCGGCAGCCCGGGCCGCTTCGGCAAGCGAGGGCGGCGCGGGCACGCTCAGCGCGGCCTCCAGCCGAGCCATCGCAGCGACGAGCGCACCGGGCAGCTCGCCACCGCGGTTGGGGTCGTGGAGCCGGTCACCGGACTGGGCAATCGCGCCGCGCGCCACGAGATCGGCGATGACGGCGGCCACGGATGTCGTGGCGGCGGCCACCATCGATCGATCGACCGTCACGGCCCGGCGCAGGCCGAGCAGCAGGCCGTGGCGGAGGTCCGCCGCCGGCAGGCCCTGGCTCAGCGGATCCGCGGCGTGGTGGTCGGCAACCAGCTTCCGTGCCTGCGCCTCCAGGGCCGCTCCGACGTCGGGCGCGAGGACCAGCCGACCGGGAAGCGGCGGCGCCGGCAAGGGCTCGGATCCAGGGGCGCGGAGGGCGGCGCCAACCGCCTGCACCCGTGCGGGCGGCACGGCGCCGTGAATGGCCACGAGGGCATCCCCTGCCCCCTCGCCGTCGGCTTCCTGGATGGCCCTGGCTAGCGCTGCCAACCGTTCCGGGCTGCTGCGGCGCCGGGATACGCCGCGCGGTGGTGCCGTATCGAGCAGCGTCACGCCCGCGACCGTCTCGCCCGATTCCGGCTGGCGCAGCACCCCGCGATCGCCGGCGAGCGTCGCCACCGGCTGGGCGAGTCGCAGGATCGCACTCGACGTGCCGTCGGGTAGCTCCACGGCCTCGCGGCCGCGCCGACCGACGCGCGCCTCGACCTGGGCGGTGCCGAGGTGGAACATGAGCCGCATTCCGTCGGCCGGCGGCCAACGT
>DASQFM010000298.1:0-3907 GCA_035633135.1 Candidatus Eiseniibacteriota bacterium | reverse complement strand
AGGTAGCCGACCTGGCAGGCGGCGGAGTCCACCCACTCGCCGACCAACCGGGCGGTGAGCCACGACGACAGCATCCCGTAGCGCCGGATCCGCCTCCATACCGCCGGTTCGTGGGCCGCGATCCAGTTGGCCTCGGCGTCGGCCTGGAAACGAGCGACGGTTTCCGTGACACCCGCCACGCGGAATGCGAGCCCCCACGCCCCGCCGATCGGGGCCAGCCCTTCGGTTCGGCGCTGGTCGAGCCAGACGATCGCCGGCCGCAGCGGTCGACCGTCCTCGTCGGCCGCGACGATCGTCGTTCGCTGCCCGGTCAGGCCAACTCCCGCCACGCTGGCCGGTTGCGCTCGAGGGTCCGCCCAGAGCAGCCGGCAGGCATCGCCGAGCGCGGTCCACCAGATCTCAGGATCCTGCTCGGCCCAGCCGGGCTGCGGCGAGACATACGGCGTGATCGGGACGCGCCCCATCGCGACGAGTGCGCCCCGCGGGTCAAAGAGGAGCGCGCGAACGCTCTGGGTCCCGACGTCGAGCGCGAGCAGGTGGTCGGCAGATCCCACGGTTCCTCCCTCGCCCGTATGGTGCGCGATCGGACGGGCCGCAGGCCGGGCGACCTCGTTCTGGTCAGCCGGCTAGAACGGCGGCCAGGGGATCGCCGGCCACTCCGGGTTCGGACCGGGGAAGCGGCCAACGGCCAATAGCGACGCCACCCGCTCGCGCGTTGCCTCGATCTCGTCCGCGGCAAGAAGCTCCCGCAGCCCGCCACCCAGCGAGGCGGCATCCGGGTCTTGGATCGCCGCCTCGACGCGGCGCAGCCCGGCGAGCTCCTCGGTGTCGAACGGCTGGCCTTCCCAGGCCCACAGGAGGGTCCGGAGTTTTGGCACGGTCGAGAACGTCACGCCGTGATCGACCGCGTAGAGGTGGCCGCCCGGCACCGGCAGCAGGTGGCCGCCCTTGCGATCGGTGTTGTTGACGGCGGCATCGAAGACCGCGATTCGCCGCAGCCGGGGATCGTCCTGGGTCACCAGGGCGACCACGTCGACGGCGGGATCGACATCGATCCATTGCTGGACCATGCCCTCGCCATAGGGGCCCTCGCGCAGCAGCGTCGGCGGGACGATCGACCAGCCGAACGCCTCCGAGACCAGGAATGCCGCCACCTCCCGCCGGGTCAGCGTCCCGAGCGGGAAATCGAACAGCGGGCGCTCGCCGAGGGTCGGCTTCCAGACGGCCAGCAGGTCCGTTTCCTCGATCGTCCCTGCCGCGGCCGACCCGGCCGAAAGCTGGGGCACCACGGTGCCCGGCGGGTGGACCCGCACGACCATCGCGTTGTTGGACGAACCGACCAGCCGGCCGAGGACCTCCAGCTCGCCGTCCCGGAGGGCCGCGATGACGTCCGAGGGCGCGGAGGCCGTCAGTGGAGGTACGCGCCGTTCTTGCGCGGGCAGATGTGACCGCCGGGATCGAGCGGGTTGCCGCACAGCGGGCACGGTGGACGCCCTGATCGGACCACGCGAAAAGCTCGTTCGACAAACGACCGCGCCGCGATCGCGGTCATCCGCACCCGGAACAGGTCCGGCCCGTCGTCATCGTCGTCGTCCGCTTCGACGGCCTCGATCGCCTCCTCGATGTCCTGGTCGTCCTCGGTCTGTTCGCGGGCCTCGATGAGGATCCGCTCCTCCTCGCCGTCCCAGCCCAACGTCAGCGTTCCGGCCCGGAACGCCTCGTTGAGGGGCTCGTCGAGCGGCGAGTCGTCGATGTCGACCGGGACTTGCTCGGTGATGCCGTGCTGATCGAGCTCGAGCAGCAGCCGGCCGAGGCGTTCGGCGAGGACCGCGACCTGGGTCTTCTCGAGGATGACGCTCACCACCCGCCGCCCGTCGCGCGCCTGGAGGAAGAAGGTCCGGTCGCCGGGCTCGCCGATGGTGCCGGTCACGAATCGGTCGGGGAGATCAAAGACAAAGGTTCGTCGCATGGCTCGAATCTACGTCCTCGGGCCGATCGCGTCGCCGGTCGGGTAGGGGATCGCGCGCGCTGCCTCGGTTGGCGACCAGATCGGTTCTAGCTGACGGTCACCCGGATTGTGTGATGGCCGCGGGCGCCGTCGGGCGCCGGCGGCGAGTGGTCGGCCGTCTGGACCTCGCCGGTGCCGTCGGTCGCCCGGACCTCGATGGTGTGCTGGCCGGCGATCGCGGCCCAGTCGTAGCGCCACTGCACCCAGGTCGCGCTGGAGATCGGCGTCGAGATCCGCGCCTCGCGCCATTCGCCGTCGACCGCCACCTCGACCCTGGCGATGCCGCGATCGGGAGCCCATGCGACGCCCGCGATCGGAACCGTGCCGGCCTGGGCCGTCCCGTCACGGGGCAGGTCGATCCGCGACTGGGTGAGGATCGGCGCCTCCTTGGCCCAGCCGCGCGGGATCCAGAAGCCGTCGAACGCCGCGAGCGTCGTCAGCTCGAGCTCGGTCAGCCATTTCGTCGCCGACACATAGCCGTACAGCCCGGGGACGACGAGCCGCGCCGGGTAGCCGTGCGCCCGCGGAAGCGGCGCACCATTCATCCCGACCGCGATGAGCGGCACCCGCGACTCGTCCATGACCCAGGCGGTCGGCATGCCGGCGGTGAAGCCGTCGATCGATCGACCGACGAGCTGGCTGGCGTTCGCGTGGACGCCGGCCAGGTCGAGCACCGTCCGCAGCGGCACGCCCCGCCAGGCGGCATTGCCGACCAAGTCCCCGCCGACCTCATTCGAGACGCAGGCGATCGTCGTGTACTGCTCGACGATCGGCAGCTGGATGAGCTCGGCGTACGTCAGCTCGACCTCGCGGTCGACGAGACCGAAGACCCGCAGCTTCCACGTCGCGACGTCGACATTCGGCGGGATGAGGGCAGTGTCGATCCGGTAGAACTGCTCGTTCGGGACGACGATCGGGGTCAGGCCCGCCAGGCCGAGATCGGCGCCGGCCGGGAGAACGACCGGCTTCGGCGCGTCGGGGAGTGGGGCGGAGGCGACAGGGGCGCGCTGGCCCTCGAGGAGCGATCGACCGAACGCGGCGGCCGCCACAGAGCCGACGGCAAGGCCGCCGCCCTGGATCAACAGCCTGCGACGCGTCCAGTCCGGCATGCCACGGCGGGGGTCGGGGGACGCTTCGGTACCGCTGGCCGGGGTGAGAGCGAGCAGCCGACGCAGGACGATCGTTCCGACAACGGCCTCTGCCCCTGCCGCGAGCGCCGCGAACGCGGGGCTGACATCTGGATCGCGCAGCGATGCGATCAATCCGGCGACGGCGAAAGCGGCGATCACCCCGGCGGCCAGGCCCAGGCGGCGCAATGCCAGCAGCCCGAGTGCGGCACCGATCGCCAGCGCGACGAGGGTCACGAAGACCTCGAGGGCCAGCTTGTCGTTCGTCCCGAAGATCGCGACGACGATGTCCTTCGCGCCCGCCGGCTGGAGGTCGACGATCAATCGACCGATCGACAGGACGGGCGATGGCACGCCGGCGACAACGCCGGCCGCGAGCTCGCCCGTCGCGATGGCCGCGCCGACCGCCACGACGCCCGCGAACGCCGCCGGCCAGCGAGGGAGGCGCTGCTCGGTCATGCCCAGAGAGTAAGCCAGCGTTCCCTACGACCACCGATAGCGTGCGCGTCCGCTGAGTAGCCCAGAAGGTTCAGGGACATTGGACCCCCGGGCAAGGCACAGTTGACCGAGGCACCCGCATCGGGGAAGCCGGGCGGAGGGGTGATCGATGACCGAACCTCAGGCAGAAACCGAGCTACCCGCCACTGCCCATCACTGGGGCGACCCGGCTCCCGTGACGGCCGGCCCTGCACCCGGCTACGTCTACGCTGGGTTCTGGCGACGGGTCGGCGCGGCACTCATCGACGGCTTCCTCTTCACGATCGTCTGGATC
>DASQFM010000297.1:0-3774 GCA_035633135.1 Candidatus Eiseniibacteriota bacterium | reverse complement strand
GCGTTCCTGGATCCAGGCTCGGCGCCAGCGATTCGCCGAAGGTCGTCCAGGCCCGATGGGTCAGGTCGAAGCCCAGCACGACGCCGAGGGCGCTGCCGATCACGGCGGCGACGACGAAATCGCGCGCCAACCGGCTGCCAGTCACATCGAGCGCCAGCAGCACCGCCGCGATGGCGAAGTCGAACAGCAGAACAGCTCCGAGGAGCACGCCCCAGCCGATCGACCCGAACAGCAGCTCGCCGAGGAAGAGCGGCAGGCCCACCGCGAGCAGGAGGCCGAGCGCGATGAACGCCCCCAGCGCGGCTCCCGCCAGGGCAACCATCCGCTTGACCTCGCCGGCGATCTCGCCTGCCTCGGCCCGGGCCAGGGCGATGTGGGCGCGAACCAGCCGCTTGAGCGCTTCGAAGGTCGCACCGATCTGCTGCCGAATGCTCGGCGGATCATCGGGAAGATCGGCAATGGGGGTGGGCGACGGACCATCGGCCTCAGGCGGCGGCGGCGAAGGGTCGGTCCCCGGCTCCGCAGCAGCCGGCTCGGCAGCGGCTTTGTCGCCGGCTGGGTGGCCGGCCGGCTCGCCCGGGTTCTCGGCGCGCGAATCAGGGTCCAACGATCCTCCGTCCGTCCAATATCGGGTCTGGAGTCTAGCAGCGGCGACTCGCAGCCCAGCCCCCGGCGAGCGCCGGAGCATCACGGCGGCATCGCGCGAGGGCGTCGTTGCTGCACGCGCGAGTGGCGTCGCTGAGGCGATCGGGCGATACCCTCTGGTGGTGGCAAGCCTCCTGACCGCGGAGCTGCTGTCGGTGGGCACCGAGCTCACGATCGGCGAGACCCGCGACACGAACGCCGGCGATCTCGCCCGCGAGCTGACCGCCCGGGGCGTCGTCGTCGGCCGGGTCACCGCCCTGCCCGACGACCTTGCGACGGTCCAGGCCGCGTTCGCCGATGCCATGGCCCGGTCCGACATCGTCATCTCGACCGGTGGTCTCGGGCCGACGCCGGATGACCTCACGCGGGAGGCGATCGCCGCGGCCCTCGGCGAGACGCCGGTGGTCGATGCCGCGCTGGAGCGCTGGCTGCACGAGCTCTTCGAGCGCCGCGGGCTGCCATTGCCGCAGGCCAACCTCAAGCAGGCCTGGCTGATCCCGTCGGCGACCTCCATCCCGAACGCCAACGGGACCGCCCCCGGCTGGTGGATCGAGCACGCCGGCGGTGGCGTTGTGACGCTCCTGCCCGGGCCGCCGCGGGAGATGCGACCGATGTGGGACGGCTGGGTGCTGCCCCGGCTCACCGCGCTCGGGCTCGGCCAACCGATGGCCGTCGTCACCCTGCGCACCACCGGGATCGGCGAGTCGCTCATCGCGGATCGCCTCGGTCCCCTCCTCGACCGGGCGGCCAACCCGACCGTGGCGACATACGCGCGGGCCGACTCGGTCGACATCCGCATCTCGGCGCTGCCGGACCACGGCAAGGACCCGCAGGACCTCCTCGCGGCGGTCGAGGCGCGGATCATCCAGGCGGTCGGGGAGCATGTCTGGGCCCGGGGCCCGACGGCCTGGCCCGAGGCCGTCGCGGCGGCGCTGGCCGAAGCCGGCTGGCGCATCTCGATCGTCGAGGTCGGGCTCCGGGGCGCGCTCATCGGGTTGCTCGGCGAGGGGCTCGCGGATCGGCTGGCCTTCGCCGAGGCGCTGGGGGAGCGGCCGCGGCCCCACGACGGCCAGCCGGCCACGCTCGAGCACCTCGCCGGGAGGGTCCGCGAGCTCGGCGGCAGCGAAGTCGGGCTCGCCGTCGAGGCGCGGCCGCGGCGCGGCGATACCGCCGTCAGCATCGTGATCGTCGATCCAGCCGGCCGCCATCGCGAGCGTCGGATCGCCTTCCTGGGCGGCCAGCAGGGACGTTCGCGCGCCGCCATCGCGGCGGCGGCGGTGCTCCTGAAGCGCCTGCGGAGCGCGACCCCGGCGGCGGCCGACACCCAGACGTGACGACCCGCTACCCTGTGTCGGCTGCGCGAGTCCGGGCGACGCGTCGGATCACCGTTCAAGAGGGAGATGCATGCGCCTGACCGTCCTCGGAACGGGGACTGCGCGGCCGGTTGCCGATACGGCGGCCTCCGGGATCCTCATCGAAGCCGGATCGTCGACGGTGCTGTTCGACATCGGCAGCGGGATCGCCTCCAGGCTCGAGGCAGGCATCGGCGCTGCCGGCCTGACTGGCCTCGTCATCGGCCATTTCCATGCCGATCACTGGATCGACCTGGCGCCGCTGCGCTATCGCTTTCCGTGGGGCGAACCGGCGCCTGCCCCGCTGCCGGTCTTCATGCCGCCGGGCGGCCGGACCAGGATCGATCACCTCGCCGCCGCCATCGCCGAGCGGCCCGGGTTCTTCGACGCGGCGTTCGCGATCCAGGAGTACGACGCCGGTGACACGCTCCGCCTGGGTGACCTGACCGCGCGGCCCTACGCCGTCGGGCACTACGTCCCCGCGTTCGCAATGGACATCACCGGGCCCGACGGCGAGCGGGTCGTCTATGCCGGCGACATGGGTCCGTCGGAGGAGATCATCGACCTGGCCCGGGGCGCCGATCTCCTGATTCTCGAAGCCACCCTCGAGTCGTCGCTGACCGATGACCTGCGGCGTGGTCACCTGACGGCCGAAGAAGCTGTGGATCATGCCGAGCGCGCCGGCGTTCCGCGGGCCCTGCTCGTGCACTACCCCTCCGAGGAGCGCCAGCGGATCGAGGCCGTCTGCGCCGCCGCCGGCGGCCGGACCCAGGCTGCGCTGCCCGGGATGATCGTGGAGGTCGTCCGCGCCGAGCGGACGGCGGGTCAGGAGATCGTCAGCACCGGCTGATCGGCCGCGCCTGCGGCGCGCACGGACATGCGAGCGGCGATCGTCCTCGCGAGGTCGGTCAGGGCGCGGGCAGCCGGACCGGGCTCACGTTGCGCGACCGCGGGCACGCCGACGTCGCCGCCCTGCCGAACGGTGATGTCGAGCGGCACGCCGCCGAGGTACTCGAGGCCATGCTCGCGGGAGAATCGCTCGCCGCCGCCCCGGCCGAACAGCTCGATCGACTCGCCGCAGTGGGGGCAGACGAGGGCGGTCATGTTCTCGACGATCCCGAGGACCGGGACGCTCATCCGCCGGAACATCGCCAGCGCCTTCTCGACGTCGAGGAGCGAGACCTCCTGGGGCGTCGTGACCAGCACCGAGCCCGAGATCGGCACCGCCTGGGCAAGGGTCAGCTGGGCGTCGGACGTTCCCGGCGGCAGGTCGATGACGAGATAGTCGAGCTCGCCCCAGTCGACGTCGCGCAGGAACTGGGTGATCGCGCCGCCGACGAGCGGGCCGCGCCAGATGATGGGCTGTCCGGCCGGCACGAAGAACTGGATCGAGATGGCCTTCACGCCGTGCCGGCTGAGGGGAATGATCTTGTTGTCGAGGCTCTTGCCCGGCTGGCCCTCGAGGCCGAGCATCAGCGGGATGTTCGGGCCGGTGATGTCGGCATCGAGCAGGCCGACGCTGGCGCCGTCCTTCGCCAGGGCAACCGCGAGGTTCACGGCGACGGTGCTCTTGCCAACGCCGCCCTTGCCCGAGGCGATCGCCAGGACGTTCTTCACGCCCGGCAGCAGCTGCTCCGGGCTGCGCGGTGTCGCCCGCCGCACCGACGCGCCCCAGGTGAGCTCGATCGAGGTCACGCCGATGGGATCAAGCGCGGCGTGGACCCGCGATTCGATCTCGTCCTTGAGCGGGCAGTCCGGGGTGGTGAGCTCGATCTGG
>DASQFM010000296.1:0-5577 GCA_035633135.1 Candidatus Eiseniibacteriota bacterium | reverse complement strand
GAAGCCGGCGTCGTGGCGATCTTCGCCGGTCAGATGCGGCGGCAGGAGCCGGTCACGATCGAGGGCGACGGCGGGCAGACCCGCGACTTTGTGTTCGTGACCGACGTCCGTGACGCCATCGTCCGCGCTCTCGATCACCCGGAAACCGATGTCGTGAACATCGGCACCGGCCGGGCAACATCGGTCAACCAGCTGTTCGAGCAGCTCGCCCGGATCGCCGGCTATACCACCCCACCGACCCGAGTTGCCGCTCGCCCGGGCGACGTCCGAGACAGCCTCCTCGACGTCGGCCGCGCCGCCGCAGTCCTCGGCTGGCGGGCCGAAACCCCCCTCGACGACGGGCTGCGACAGACGTACGCCGCCCTCAGCGTGACGTGACCCGATGACGGACGTTCTGACCCCCGGGACTGCCGGGACGACGCCCGCAAAGCGCGGGGCCCCAGAGCAGCCGCGCGTCGCGATCATCATGACCACGTACAACCACGGCGCCTTCATCGGCGAGGCCGTCGAGAGCGTGCTGGCCCAGACCTACTCGGCCTGGGAGCTCATCGTGGTCGACGACGGCTCGACCGATGAGACGGTCGAGATCCTGGGTCGCTATACGGACCCGCGGATCCGGGTCGTGGCCCGCGAGCATCGCGGGCTGCAGGCGCTGGCCGAGACCTATCGAACGGCGATGGACCTGTCCGACGCGCCACTGCTGGCCATCCTCGACGGCGACGACCGGTGGCCCAGGAACAAGCTGGAGCTGCAGGTCCCCGACTTCGACGATCCGGCGGTCGTCCTGTCCTATGGCGCCGGGTCGCTGATCGACGAGCATGGCCTCGAGTACGGCTTGGTCGATCCGTCGTTCCCTCCAGCGGCCCGGACGAACCGGCCGATCGGCACGATCCTGCCGAGCCTGCTCGCGAACAACGCCATCCTGTCGGCCACCGTCGTGATCCGGCGCGCGGCGCTCGAGGCGGTCGGTGGGTTCTGGCAGCCCGAGGGCGTTTCGTACGTCGATCATCCGACCTGGCTGCTGCTGGCGATGCAGGGTGAGTTCGCCTACCACGCCACGATCGTCGGCTGCTGGCGCCGGTACCTCGGGCAGTGGACGACCCGCGCCGTGAACACCCGTGGCGGGGGAATCCCGGAGGCGGCCTACGTGCCCCTCGTCGCCGATCGATTCGGGAGCCAGCTGCTGCGGCGGCGGCGGACCCGCCTCCCACCGCGGGAAGCGCTCATCCAGCAGCATGCCGATCGCGCCAACCTCAACCGCTGGCGGGCAGCGCTCCTGTTCGGCGGTGGGGCCGACGTCGCGCGCTCCTTCACGGAGCTCCTCCGGACGGGCCGGCCGCGGCTGATGGGCCTGGCCCTGATGGGCCTGGCGATGTGGGTCGGCGGCTCGGACCTCGAGTGGATGCAGCGCCGCCGGAGCCGCGTCGCCTGGCCGTCCCGACGCCATCGCCGCGCGTACCCTGCCGGCCTGCCCGGCCTGGGCTTCGCCCGCAGGCGGATTCGAATCGCCTATCTCGCCCACGGCGTGGAGGGCCGCCAGTCGGGCGTCCGGGCCAAGATCCTGTCCCAGGCGGCGACGTGGGCCGGCCTCGATGCGGACGTCGAGGTGGGCATCTTCGTCCGTGTCGAAGCGGGGGTGGAGTCGGACTGGCTCGGCGAACCACACGTCGTCGGAGTCCGATCATCGCGCGCCGGGATCGTGGGCCGCTACGTCGAGCGCGAACGCCTCTCGTTCGAGGTTCAGCGCTGGCGGCCCGACCTCATCTACCACCGCCAGAGCACGGTCTCGCCCGGGGTCGCCCGTCTCGTCTCCGCGATCCCGACCGTCGTCGAGGTCAACTCCGATGACCTGGAGGAGCTCCGGCTGCGGGCACGGTTCCGGTATTTCTACGCCAAGGCGACGCGGGATCGCTTCCTGCGAAGCGCCCGCGGCCTCACCGTCGTCACCGCCGAGATCGCCGGCCGCCACACGATCCAGAGCCTCGACCGGCCGACCGCGGTGATCCCCAACGGCATCGACCTTGCCAAGTACCCGTCGCTGCCGGCGCCCCAGAACAGTGCGCCGCGCCTTGCCTTCCTCGGCGCGCCGCGCACGCCCTGGCACGGCGTCGACAAGATCGAGCAGCTCGCTCGGCTCTTCCCGACCTGGACCTTCGACATCATCGGTCCGTCACGGGCGGAATTCGCCGAGCTGGCGCCGAACATCCAGGTCCACGGGCTCATGGATCCGGTCGACTTCCTGCCGATCCTCGAGCAGGCGGACGTGGCCATCGGGCCCCTTGCGCTGCACAGGATCCCGCTGTCGGAGGCCTCGCCGCTCAAGGTCGGCGAGTACCTCGCCTACGGCATCCCGGTGATCATCGGCTACTCGGACACCCGCTTCCCGGGCGGCAAGCCCTTCCTGCTGGAGATCCCGAACACGGAGAACAACATCGAAGCCTCCCGGAAGCGGATCGACAAGTTCGTCCGAGGCTGGATGGGCCGGCGCGTGGAGCGTTCGGCGATCCGGTCGATCGACTCACGGATCATCGAGCGGAAGCGGCTGGACTTCCTGCTGGAGCTCCTGCCCGAGCAGCTCCGCGACCTCGCCGAGCGCCCGGCCGTCGCCAAGGCGAGCTGAGGAGTCGCCCAGGTCGCTCGTCTCAGGTCGCTCGGGGTAGCGCCTGCCCGGGCTGGGGCTCGACGGGTTCGACCTCGGCGGGTTCGTCCGCCTGCCCGCCCCGGGCGCGGAAGCTCGCCAGTGATTCGCGCCAGCCCTTCTCGCCCAGGAGCGGGACGGTGGCGGTCGTGCCGGGCTGGGGAGCGAGGCGCATCGCGACCAGGCCGAGCCCGAACAGCGTCCAGAACCAGATTCCGCCCTGTGGCCCCTCGATGTATGGGTCGAACGAGGTCACGACCATCGTTGCGAACCAGTAGATGAAGATCCAGGCGCTCACGGCCGACAGCCAGGCGTCGCCGGCTCGTCGGTTCCTGACGAAGGCCCACAGCAAGCCGAGCGCCCAGACGCCCTGCAGGGCCACCCACAGCACGAATCCTGGAACGCCCATCCGCGCGAGCACGGTCATCGAGCTGTTGTGGGGAGCGCGCAGCGAGCCGTCCTGGGTCGGCTGGAAGCCGTCGTCGTCGGCAAGGTTCACGCCGAAGCCCTTGCCGGTCAGGAAGTAGGGCCCGAAGACGGTGTAGTCGACGATCTTGCCCCACCACTCCAGCCGGAACCGCTTCGTGCCCACCTGGTTCACGTCGCCGGAGTCGGTGAACGTGCTGCCGAAGTTCTCGACGAACCCGCCGATGGTGGTCGGCCGGTTGCCGGCCCACCATGGCGGCGGGGTGGTTTCCCCAGGCGCGGGTTCGGGCCCCGCCGTGGCCGGGAACAGGCTCGCAACCGCCGGACCGATGAGCGGCCCGACGGTCAGTGCGATCGTCAGGATGATGGCCGCCAGGGCGACCGGCAGCCAGTTGCGGAGGCGGCGCGTCGCCAGCAACACGAGGCCGAGCCCGCTCGCCGCGCCGAGGAGGGCCCCGCGGCTGATCGTGCCGTTGATGAACATCGTCCAGATCAGCGGCTGGGCGATGACATAGCGCCACGCCAATGTCCGGAGGCCGGCCCAAGCGGTCGTGAGGAGAACGAGGAACGCGACGGCGCCGACCGAGTGGACGGTCATGTCGCCGGCCTTGAAGTAGACCAGCGGGATGATCGCGCCCGGCGTTTGGTTCGAGATGTCCCGGCCAAGCTCGAGGAAGATGTTGAACGCGATCGGCAGCCACAGGGCGAAGATCGCGACGATGAGGCCGTAGACCCGCAGCGCCCCGGACAGCCACGCTCGATCGGCAAGCAGGTAGATGAACAGGGCGAAGAACGCATAGCCCCACAGCACCGCGTCACGAAGGGCGTCCGTGCCGTACACGCCGATGTACGGGATCGTCCGCACCAGGCCCACGACCATGAACAGGACGAGCAGCCCGACGACGATCGAGCGGAAGGGACGCAGCCCGAGCCGGACCACCGCGTAGGCCGTCGCGACCAGCCCGATCGCAAGCACGACCTCGCCGAGGAAGATCGGCCCGACGCCGATGTGGGCGAAGCCGCGGCCCATGAACATGTAGCCGGCCAGCAGCGCGATCAGCGCGCCGATGAAGACCCGGACTGGAAGCAGATCGCCTGGGGTGCGGCGCTCGGCCGCGGCCGCCCGCTCTGCGACCCGGGCCGCCGGTGCAGCCTCGATGGACGTCACTGGTTGGGTTCGCTCATCCGCGTCCAAGGATACGTTGCCGAGTAGCTGGCGATCCACTGCAGCGGCCAGCTGGTGATTGGGACAGTGCTCCGCCGGCTCAAGGGCCACGACCCGGTCACCGGCGGCGGACCCGGAGCCATTCCCTGACCACGAGCGCCACGAAGCGGGCGTTGACCCTGGTGTAACGGCCGGCGAGTCGCCGGGGTTCCGTCACGAGGCGAAACAGCCATTCGGTGCCGGTGCGCTGCATCCAGCGCGGCGCGCGGCGGCGGCGCCCGGCGTGGAAGTCGAACGCGGCGCCGACCGCCAGCAGCGCCGCGGCGTCGAGTCGGGGTCGGTGCTCGGCGACCCACAGGTCCTGCTTCGGCGCGCCGAGGCCGACCCACACATAGTCAGGCCGAGCGGCGTTGATCTCGGCGACGATCGCCTCGTCTTCCGCGGCCGACAGCGGCCGGAACGGCGGCGAAAGCGTGCCCGCGATTCGCAGGCCCGGATAGCGCTCCGCGAAGCGGGCCGCGAGGCCTTCCGGAACGCCCGGCCCGCCACCGTAGAAGAAGTGGGAGCGCTCGCGTCGTAGGCCGGCCCCGATCAGGGCCGGCATGAAGTCGGGCCCGCAGACCCGCTCGGCCGGCCGGCTCGCGCGTCGCGCCAGCCACACCACGGGCATGCCGTCCGGTTCCACCAGCCCGCCCGCCAGGGCATCCTGCAGGGCTGGGCTGTCGTGGGCCTCGACCAGCGAATGGGCGGTCGCGAAATGGAGCGTCAGGCGCTCACCGGTGTCCGGCGCCGCCAGGACGCGCTCGAGGACCGCAGCGAACGGCGCCGCGTTGACCCGGACGCCGAGGACCTCGACGACGTCGGGCTCAGGCACGGGCGACCGCCGTGGGCCGGCCGGTGAGGCTGCCGTACAGCTCGAGGAGCGACTCGAGATGGCTCGCCCCACGGTACCGGCGCACGTAGCGGTCTCGTGCTGCCACGCCCTGCGCGGCCATCTCGGCGGGATGGTCCACGGCCCAGCGGAGCTGGCGGGCGAGGTCCTCGGGATCGTCGGCTCGGGTCAGGAGTCCGGTGACGCCGTCCTCGACCAGCTCGGCCAGCGAGCCGATGCGGGTGGCGATCACCGGCGTCCCGGTGGCATAGGCCTGCAGGAGGACCAGCGGGAAGCCCTCGAACCAGATCGACGGGACCACCAGCGCGATCGAGCGGTGCAGCTGGTCGACGACGGCGGCTGTGCTGATCGAGCCGAGGTAGTCGATGTCGCCCGCGGCCGCCGCTCGTTCGGCATCATGCAGGAGCGGGCCAGACCCGGCGACGCGGACCTCGCCTGGCTGCATCGCCGCGGCCC
>DASQFM010000295.1:0-4315 GCA_035633135.1 Candidatus Eiseniibacteriota bacterium | reverse complement strand
CGCAGCGGCCCGCCGGCCATTGCCGGGCCGGCCGGTCGAGGTTCCTGCGGTTGCGCCACTGAACCCCATCCCCGACAGGAGGTCGTCGATCGAGCCGCTCCCGCCGGCCCGCGCGCGCGGATCGCCGGCAGCATCGGCCTCGTCGCCGAACATCATCCGGAAGAAGTCGGAGAAGGCATCGGGGTCGCCGCCACTCGTGCGGAACTCATAGCGAATTCCACGGGGACCGCTGCCGGTGCTGAACCCGGAATAGCCCGCGAAGGGACCGCCCGCTCCGAACGGATCCCCGCCCCGGCCGCCCGCGGGCCCTCCCGCGCTTCCGGCGGCCGCACCGGCCCTCGCGTAGGCCTCCCAGTCACGACCGAAGCGGTCGTATTTCTCGCGCTTCCTGGGATCGGAGAGGACGGCGTTCGCCTCGTTGATCTCCTTGAACCGCCGCTCTGCCCCGGCGTCGCCGGGGTGCTTGTCCGGGTGGGACTCGCGGGCGTGCTTCCGGAACGCCTTCTTGATCTCGGCCTGGCTCGCCGCGCGCGGAACGCCGAGCGTCCTGTAGTAGTCCTGGACTTCCATCAGCCGGCCCTGGGCGCACGCGGGCACTGGAAAGCCCCGCGAGGCGAAGCCCCGCTAGGCTGTTGACCCGGCGTTCGACGGCGTCCACCGCGCGCTCGCGTGGACGCCGTCATCACGTCGGGCTTCCCTCAGACGACCACGGCCGGCTGATCGGCCGGGAAGGTGGGCCGACGGATCGGGTGACCCGCCTCGCCCTCACCGGAGCGCTTGCCCGATTCCGTCTTCGGCGTGGCCGTCAACGGCTTCGGACGGCGCCGGAGCGCCGTCTCGAGTACCTGGTCCATCGAGTCGGCGAGGACGATCTTGATCTGCTTCCGGATCTCATCGGGGATATCCCGGAGATCCTTCTCGTTCTTGCGCGGGATGACGGCGATCCGCGCGCCCGAGAGATGAGCCGCCAGGATCTTGCTCTTGAGCCCGCCGATCGGCAGGACCCGCCCGCGAAGCGTGATCTCGCCGGTCATCACCAGATCGCGCCGAACCGGGATGCCGGTGAAGGCCGAGACCATCGCGGTCGCCATCGTGATCCCGGCCGACGGACCGTCCTTCGGGATCGCACCCGCTGGCACGTGGATGTGCAGCGTCTGCTTCTCGAAGGTCTCACGCGGGATTCCGAGCTCATCGGCATGGGTCCGGATCCACGACAGGCCGGCTCGAGCGGACTCCCGCATGACCTCGCCGAGCTGGCCGGTGAGGATGAAGTCCTCCTTGCCGTCCATCCGGGTGACCTCGATGGCGATGACGTCGCCACCGACCTCGGTCACGACCAGGCCCGTCGCAGAGCCGATCTGGTCCTCCGGCTCGAGTTCGCCGTACTCCCACCGCGGCGGCCCGAGATACTCCATGAGCTTCTTGCGATCGACGACGGTCTTCCGCTTGCGGCCTTCGGCCACGCTGCGGGCGACCTTGCGCATGATGTTCGCGATCTCGCGCTCGAGGTTCCGGACGCCGGCCTCATGGGTGTAGGCCTGGACGAGCTCGGTCAGAGCCTCGTCGGTGATCTCGACGCGACCGGGCTTGAGGCCGTGGTTCTGCATCTGCTTGGGGATGAGGAACCGCCGGCCGATCTCGGCCTTCTCGCGCTGCGTATAGCCGGGCACCTGGATGATCTCCATCCGGTCGCGCAGCGCGGCCGGGATCGGATCGGGCAGGTTGCCCGTGGCGATGAAGAGCACCTTGCTCAGGTCGAAGGGCACCTCCAGGTAGTTGTCCTGGAAGGTGTTGTTCTGCTCCGGGTCGAGGACCTCGAGCAGCGCCGAGGACGGATCTCCCCGGAAGTCCATCCCGACCTTGTCGATCTCGTCGAGCATGAACACCGGGTTGTTCGTCCCGGCGGTCTTGACGTTCTGGATGATCCGACCGGGCAGGGCGCCGATATAGGTGCGGCGATGGCCCCGGATCTCGGCCTCGTCGTGGATTCCGCCGAGGCTCATCCGGACGAACTTGCGGCCCATGGCCCGGGCAACGCTCTTGCCGAGCGAAGTCTTGCCGACGCCGGGCGGGCCGATGAGGGCCAGGATCGGGCTGCGGATCGTGTCCGCCAGCGAGCGGACGGCGAGGTATTCGAGGATCCGCTCCTTGACCTTCTCCAGGCCGTAGTGGTCCTCTTCGAGGATCTTGGCGGCCTCCTTGATGTCGTAGCGGTCGTCGGTCGTGACGTTCCACGGGAGGCTGATGAGCCAGTCGACATAGGTCCGGATCACGCCGACCTCGGGCGAGGCCGACGGGATGCGGCTCATCCGGTCGATCTCCTTGAGGGCGCGGCTCTTGACCTCCTCGGGCATGCCGGCCGCCTCGACCTTCTCGCGAAGCTCGTTGACGTCGGCCTGCTGCGGGTCGTCCTCGCCGAGCTCGCGCTGGATGGCCTTCAGCTGCTCGCGGAGGATGTACTCGCGCTGGGTCTTGTCCATCTCGGACTTGACCTCGGACTGGATCTTGCCCTTCAGCTCGAGGATCTCGATCTGGCGGGCCAGGAACGTGGAGCACAGCTTCAGGCGCTCGGCGATGTCGATCGTCTCGAGCAGCTCCTGGCGCTGTTCGGTGCTCATGTCGGGGCTGTAGGCCGTCATGTCGGCGAGCAGTCCGGGCTCGGTGATGTTGCGGGCCGCGACGGCGGCCTCGGGGGGCACGGGGGCCCCGGCCTGGACGTACTGCTCCACCTGCGCCTGGACGGATCGCATCAGGGCCTGGACCTCGACGCCGCTGGACGTGACGTCAGGCAGCTCCTCGATCCGGGCGCGGATGTACGGTCCCGTCTGATTGAAGCCGTGGACGCGCAGGCGCGACTGGCCCTGGACGATCGCCCGGACGGTGCCGTCCTGCAGCTGGACCACCTGGGCGATCTTCGCCAGGGTGCCGATGCTGTACAGCTCGGATGGGTCGTTGATGTCTTCCTGGTCGGCGGTGCGCTGGGTCACCAAGGCGATTGGGCCCCCGCTCTCAACGGCGGCATTGAGCGCGGCGACGCTCTTCTCGCGCCCCACCTGGAGTGGCACGATCATCTCGGGAAAGATGACCGTCTCCCGCAGGGCAACGAGCGGAAGGTCTCGAATGGATGTGGTCTGCTCGTCGCTCGGGCTGGACGGTCGCTTGGCCATCGGGTTCTCCTGTGTGTCTAGGTTGTTGCCGTGGACGGGGTGGCGGCGCTTTCCGCGTCGTCAGCCGTCGTCCCTTCGGTGTAAAGCCGTTCCAGGATCCGGGTCCCGAGGCGCTCCTCGAGCTCGAACAGGATCCGGACCCCGGCGAGGTTGACGCCCAGGTTCTGGGTGAGGTGGCGGATCCACGTCACCCGCCGGACGTCGTTCTCGGAATACAGACGGATGTTGGTGGGCGTTCGGGCGGGGCAGATGAGCCCCTCCTCCTCATAGATCCGCAGCGTCCGCGGGTGGACGCTGACGATGCTGGCCGCCACGCTGATCACGTAAACAGGCCGGCCCGGATCCCGATCGGGGCGGCGGAACGCCATGGGGCTCGACCTCCGGTGCTGTGCTTCGTGTTTCCTGGCGCAAGCGGCCTGCGTCTCGCCCTCCGCCGGCGCCGCCCGGCTGCCTCAGCCGGACACCACGAATACTAGAAACCTATCAACACCGTTGTCAAGAGTGTGACGTATTTGGAACTCTGAACAGGGCGTTCAGCGCGTGGGTGCGGTGCTCCGCAAGGGTCGGTGTGGCCACGATGGGGGCACGTCGCTGTGACGGTCCGCCCCCCGCCATACAGCATGCCCGCGAGGCCCGATCGGCGACGATTGCCCAAATTCATAGCCTAGAGGTGGTCGCCTTGAGTGGTCCTGTCATCGTCAACAACACGGACGGCAACAACAACAACTCCCTGATCGTGGCGGTGATCGCCGTCATCGTCGTCCTCGTTCTGCTGTGGTGGTTCCTCTTCGCCGGTGGCGGCGGTGGTGGTACGACCACCCCGAATGCGTCCGCGCCGGGCGTCGAGGTCAGCATCGCGCCGGTCGCCAGCTGAGCCCTCGGCAACGCCGGGGTTGAGCCCTCGACAACGCCGGGGTTGAGCCGTCAGCGGCTCGATTCCAGCGGTCCCGGCGACCATCGTCTGCTGACCGGGCGCGGCCACAAGCGCCCGTTCGGATGCGCCGCCGGCCACCTCGGCGGCCGGCGTTTCTCTCTGCGCGGCGCCGCGCCCGCGCGGTGCCGTTCCCCGCGCCGGAACCCCCGCGCGGCTCTCTATCCGGCCCGGCCGACCGGCTGTCCTTCGTCCGTGCCGATCAGCTGCTCGTGCA
>DASQFM010000294.1:0-6371 GCA_035633135.1 Candidatus Eiseniibacteriota bacterium | reverse complement strand
TATGGCGCTCGGCACAGATGTTCTGAGCAGATGTACCGGATCACGACGCCATCATACGCGCCGGCGCACGGTGCCGGTCCGTCCGGGCCACTGCGGCACGTCAGGCGGCGGCTTCGACCTCATAGCCGTCGATCGAGACTTCGATCAGCGGGCTGTGGGCGATCATCGCCTCGGGATCCCGGCGCCAGATGCGCGCGATCCGAGTGAGGACGCTCCGACGTTCCTCCGGGTCGGTGATGACGCGAGCGGTCGCGGGCAGGTCCGCCCGCACCGGCGCCTTCAGATGGAAGACGAGGCCCGGGCTGGCCTCGAGATTTCGGATCCAGGCACGCGTCCGGGTGGGATGCGGGATGCCCGAGATGTAGATCCGTCCGTCGAGGTTATGGAACGTGATCTCGATGCGCCGGGGCGCGCCGGTCAGCCGGCCCGTGGTGGTGATGTCGATGAGGTGGCCGTGCGACAGTGCGCGGCGAACGGTGGGGTCCATTGGCTCTCCGGATGTAGTTGCTTCTGCAACCATCATCGCACCCGCGTCAAGGTGTCGCCCGAGGTCGCCGGGCTAAGGTCGCTTGCCCTGGGCGCGCAGGGCGGCCTTGTAGGCCCGCTTGCCGGCCTGGTACTCCGCCAGCGCCTCGGGCGAATCGACGTCGCCGAGCGTCCGGTGTGCCGGCATGACGTCCGCCATGCCCGGCAGGCTCACCCCGAAGCGCTTGCCGAGCACCGCGAGGATGGTCCGGGCCTTCATCTCGCCGATCCCCGGCAGGCCCAGGAGGCGCGCCTCGAGGTCGCGGCCGTCGCGCGCCTCGCGCCAGATCCGCGAGGCATCGCTGCCGTAGCGTTCGGCGATCACCGCGCA
The DNA here is from genome assembly GCA_035633135.1 of Candidatus Eiseniibacteriota bacterium. Taxonomy (GTDB): domain Bacteria; phylum Chloroflexota; class Limnocylindria; order Limnocylindrales; family CSP1-4; genus UBA5189. Next base: position 5,515 of record DASQFM010000294.1, on the reverse strand, counting down.
CAGTGCGGCGACCTTCGCGGCCATCGCGCCGGGAAAGCGATGCAGGGCCGGCCGCTCGCGAAAGACGAGATCGAGCTCCTCGGGCGGCATCGCCGCGATCCGCGCCGCATCGAGGTGCCCCAGCCGGCGGCGCAGCTCGGCCGGACCGGCGAAGGCCTTCTGGACGGTGACCTGCTGGTCGAGGGCGAACCCGATCAGCAGGGCGAGCGGGTTCTCGGCGAGCAGGCGGTCGGCCTCGTCGTCGCCGGTATAGGGCAGTCGATCGACGGTCGCGGTCGTCATGGGGTGGCTCCTCGTGCTCCTCCGAGCGGACGGCGATCGTAGCGCGTGGCGGCGCGACCGGCCTTCGTCCGGGACGGCGCTGCAACGCTCCTGTTACGCCCGGGGTTGCGTGCCCGCGGTAAGATTCGGGTCAGGAGGTTGTCCTCGGCATGACGGGTCGGCGCCGCTCCCCGGCTCCTGAGTCCGGACGCAGGGACGAGACCGTAACGGTCCCGGACCTGGCGAAGACAGCGGACGTCTCCCGAGGTGCGAGCAACCTCGTGACCGTGCCCCGAGCGGGCAACTACAGCAATGAGACTCGGGCGGGCAGACCCTGGGTGGTCCGGGGAGCGGCCTGACGGCCGGCCCGGCCACCCGATCGGACCGGGAATGCAGAAGACCCGCGTTGATCACGCGGGTCTTCCCCTTTGTTGCCTCGGGATCGCCGGGCGGCGCAGCACCGAAGCCGCGGTGCACCGACGATCTCGATCGGGCGCGCGGGAAGCGGGCAAGTCGGGTATCCTCGCAGGGCCCACACTGCCGTCGCGGCCGCGAGTTCGTCGGCGCCGGCACCGCTCATCCTGGAGATTGCTTGACCTTCGAATCGCTCGGCCTGTCGGCCGACCTCGTGCGCCTCGTCGCCGAGGAGGGCTACGAACAGCCCACCCCCGTTCAGACTTCAGCCATCCCCCACGTTCTCGAGGGCCGCGACGTCCTCGCCGCCGCGCAGACCGGCACCGGCAAGACGGCCGCCTTCGTCCTGCCGATCCTCGATCGCCTGCGCCACCACGCCAACACGAGCTTCTCGCCGGCCCGCCATCCGGTCCGGGTCCTGATCCTGGTCCCGACCCGCGAGCTGGCCGTCCAGGTCGACGAGAGCGTTCGGACCTACGGCCGCACTGTTCCGCTCCGGTCGCTGGTCGTCTACGGCGGGGTCCCGTTGCCGCCCCAGACGAAGGTGCTCCGCGAGGGAGTCGAGATCCTCGTCGCCACGCCGGGCCGGTTGCTCGACCACATCGGCCAGAAGGCCGTCTCGCTGGCCCAGGTGGAGGTGCTCGTCCTGGATGAGGGCGATCGGATGCTCGACATGGGCTTCCTGCCGGACATCCGCCGGATCATCGAGCTGGTCCCCACCCGTCGGCAGACCCTGCTCTTCTCGGCGACGTTCTCCGAGGAGATCAAGCGCCTCGCGGCATCGCTGCTCCGCGATCCGGTCAGCGTCGAGATCGCGCCCCGCGGCACGACCGCCGAGGGCGTCCGACAGCTGGTCTATCCGGTCGATCGTGAGCGCAAGGAAGCCCTGCTGGCGCACCTGATCGTCAAGAACGACTGGCGCCAGGTGCTGGTCTTCTGCCGGACCAAGATCGGCGCCTCGCGCCTGGCCACCTATCTCGACCGCCGCGGAGTCGAGGCCGTTGCGATCCACTCCGATCGGACCCAGCCGGAGCGCACTCGCGCCCTGGAGGCCTTCAAGGCCGGCACGGTGCGGGTGCTCGTGGCGACCGACGTTGCCGCCCGCGGGCTCGACATCGAAGAGCTGCCCCACGTCGTCAACTTCGAGCTGCCGTGGCAGCCGCAGGACTACATCCACCGCATCGGCCGTACGGCCCGCGCCGGCTCGACCGGCGACGCGGTGAGCCTGGTCTCGATCGACGAGGCCGATCTGCTGCGTGGCGTGCAGCGATTGCTCAAGATGGCGATCCCTTGGGTGGTAGAGGATGGTTTCGTACCGGACCGCGGTGCCGAGCCGCAGCCCCTGCGCGGTGGACCGCGCGGCGTGACCGGCGGGAGCGACGGCGTCGGGCCCCGGCCGCGGACGCACCACCAGCCCCATCGCCGCGCAGCGCACAGCCATTCCGGATCGGGCGTCCGCAGCTGACGTCTTCGCGGCGGGACCGTCCGGCCCGCACCCCGGTCGAGGGTGCCTCAGGCGACCGTCGCGGCCTCGGCCTGGTCGAGCGGGCTCAGCTCCCCGATCGCACCGGGAAAGTAGAAGCCGAGCATGAGCGGCGCAACCGCGCGGTCGACGAGGTAGCGGTTGACCAGCACGTTGGCTCGCTCGGCGACGGCCGCGTCGGGCCGGTGCAGCAGCTCGATCCCGGCGTCGCGCAACCCGACAAACTGGCCCTTCGGCCGGGCCAGCGCACGGGCTGGGTCGAAGCCGGGGGGCGTCGGCAGGCGCCCGCTGACACGGTAGGGACCGAGATCGAGCTTCACGACGTGCCAGGTCGAGTGGACCCGGACGTCCGGCTCCGAGATGACCACCAGGTAGGCGTCGTCGGGCATCAGCCGCTGGCGAGCGCGGCGCTCGGGCGCGCCGCCGTCGGTCGGGTACCAGCGGGCATCGATGACGTCGAACGGGCTGCTGAGGTCGTCGTGGACGGGCGCGCGGCCATCGATCGTGCCACACAGCACGCCCTTGGCCAGATAGATCTCGACCTGCGACTTCGCCATGCGCTCTCCCTGGACCGTGAGGATGCGATGTCCGGGCAGCGAGTGCCAAGACCCGGGGGTACCGCCCGTCACCGCCGGTCGTACCAGAATCGTGCTCGATGAACGACGCGCGAACGCCTGAATCCGATCGCAGCGCCCCCGGCCTGTTGCGCTCCGTCGGGCTGATGGCCGATGGTCCGGTCGTGTGGGGCCGCCCGGTCCCCGGCCGCGGCCCAGGAATCTTCCTCGTCGAGCTGCCCGAGCCGGTGCCGAGCGCGCCGCTCGAGGCGACGCGGATCGGCAAATGGATCGAACGCGTGCCCGGGCTGCGCCTCGATGGCGAGCCGCCCTCGTCCAAGACCCTCGCAGCCCGGCTGGCCTCGTTCTGGTTGCCAGAGGCGCGGATCCTGTACGTCGGCGCGACGACCAAGTCGATCGGCGGCCGGGCGGCGAACCTGATGCGCCACGTCCTCGGCGATGGCCGACCCCACGCTGACGGCCAGTGGCTCCACACCCTCCGGCGCCCGGAGGTCCTGCGCCTGTGGTGGGCGACCACCGACGCGACCGAGGAGTACCTCGACGCCATCCTCGACGCGTTCGCGGCGGCCCATGGCGCCGTCCTCGCCGGCCGGCCGGTCGGCGCGATGATCTTGCCCTGGGCGAACACCCGGCGCCCGACTGGCGAGCGCCAGCCGAGCGGGATCACCGGCGCCACGCTGCCGGTGGCGGTCGAGCCCGCGGCGCCGCCGAGCCGCCGGGTCGAGGTCGAGCCCGGTGACGCCGACGGCGCGACCCGCGACGAGCTCGGGAGCGGCACCCGTCGCCGGACGGGCGATCCGGCGTCCCTGCGGCCTGCCGCGCCCGCACGGCGTGCCGCCGGGGCTGGTGCTTCCGCTGCACCTCGGCGTGTCGCCACCGCGCGACAACCGGCCGCCACCCGACCATCGGGCGCCGCGAGGGCGCAGGGGCGCCGCAAGACCCCGCCGGAGCCCCACACCGCCGCCTCGCTGGAGCGCCTGCGAACAGAGCTCGACGAGCTGACCCGCGTCCGGCGACCCGAGGTTGTCGCCCGCATCAAGGCGGCGCGCGAGCTCGGGGACCTCCGCGAGAACAGCGAGTACCACGCCGCGCGTGAGGAGCAGTCGTTCCTCGAGGGGCGGGTGCAGATGCTCGAGGAGCGGCTTCGCAATGCGGTGCTCATCGAGGAGACGGACCCCGCCGTTGGAGCGGTCGCCGTCGTGCGCCTGGGCTCGATCGTCACCGTCGAGGTCGCAGGAGAGCAGCTTTCCTATTCCGTCGTTGGGTCGAATGACGCCGATCTCGCCGCGGGCCGGATCAGCACGGCCTCGCCGGTCGGAGCGGCGCTCCTCGGCTCGCGGGTCGGCGACGACGTCCAGGTTCGGACGCCGCGCGGATCCGTCGTTTATCGGGTGGTCGGCATCGCGTAGCCGTCGCGTCCCGCCACGGCCCGGATAGGATGCGCTCCGTGACCCGGACTCTCTATCGCAAGACGACGCTGCTCGAAGGCGGGCCAGCCGACGTCTTCATCGTGCATGGCGATCCGCTGTCGGATCCCGCCGCGCTGTGGCGGGCCTGGCGAGTCGCCCGGGCGGGGTAGCGACCTGGTCCCCACCGCTCGATGATCCGCTCGATCGTCTCGCTGGCCGGGCACCGGCTGCGCGGCCGCGCCGGAGCGACACTCATCCTGGTCGCGGCGGTCGCCGCCGCGACGACCGTGTCGGGGGTCATCGGCGCGCTTGGGACGGCGGCCGCGGACGCGGCGGTCCAGGACGCGCTGGCGGGCCTCGATCCGGCAGAGCGCTCGCTCCAGGTGACCGGCTACGAGTTCAGCGGCGAAACCGCCGCTTCAGTGGACGACACGGCGCTCGCCGCGTTCGGGCCGGCTGCCGAGGTCGCAGCCGCTCCCGAGCGAGGGCTCATCCTCCGCCGGGTCCGCGACGGCACCATCCCGTACGACCTCCAGCTCGTCGCGGTCGACGAGGCGGAGCGCTGGCTGGAGCTCGTGGAAGGCCGCGCGCCGGCTCGGTGTGACGGCATCGCCTGCGAAGCCGTGCTCCTCTCGAACGCCGCCGCACCGGCGGACCTGCCGGCGACGGTGCACATCGGCGCACTCGAGGTGCGGGTCGTGGGACAAGCGCGACTCAGCTCGTCAGTTCCGCTGGGCCACCTCGACGAGCGCGGCCCCTCGCACGCCGGCCTCGACACGGACCACCCGACGACCGCCGCCGAGGTTCCGCCGGCGCTGCTGCTGGTCGACGGCGTGCGGGCCGCGGCGTCCGCCGCCGGGGTCGCGGCCATCGGCCGAACGTACCTCTGGACTGCGCCGCTCCACGCCGAGCTGATCCATCCATGGTCTGTCGCTACCCTCACCGGTCCGCTCGCGGACGCCCGGCGGCTCCTGGCAGACCGTGCCCCGACGCTCACCATGGCGGCGCCGACCCAGGCCATCGACGACCAGCTGGCCCGCGCCGCAGTGAACGGCGGCCGGCTCCTCCTGGTCGGCTCGCTCGGCGTCTCGATCCTCGTCGCGTTCGCCGCCTATGCCGCCCTGCTTGGTCGCCGCGACCTGGCGCTCGAGCTCGAGCGAGTGACCGCGGCCGGCGGCGATCGCCGGGCGAGGTTCCTCCTGGCGATCCTCGAGATCGCCGTGCCGACCGTGGCCGGCGGTTTCCTCGGCTGGCTCGTGGGCGCGCTCCTGACGGCGGCAGTCGCGCCACTGCCGGACGCCGGCGCCGCCGCGACCATCGCCCGGCTGGGACTGGATCCTCGCGCCGCGCTGATCGCCGTCGCCGTCACGGCG